>NZ_JBLTJC010000177.1:0-20614 GCF_048158785.1 Streptomyces colwelliae
CGGCGTCGGCGCTGCGCCCCCAGACCCCCATCGGCCTGGACGGCCTCGTCCTCAAACGCCGGACGGGCTGGAGGTGCCGCCTCGGGCTCAGACGCCGGACGGGCTGGAGGGCGCCGCCTCCGGTTCCGGCACCCGGCGCCTCTTCCGGCGCTTCAGCAGAGCCCACGGCCCCCGCGGCCCGGTCGGCATCGCCGCCGTGACCTCCGTCCCCGGCTCCGAAGCCGCCTCCGCGGCGGCCCGTGCCACCGGGAGGAAGCCCTCGCGGCGGGACGCGTCCGGGCGGTCCTCTTCCGCCGGCCAGAGGCCCAGGGCGGCGCACACGGTCGGCAGGACCGCCATGGCCGCCGTCGCGTAGCCCTCCGCCGAGGGGTGGAAGTTGTCCGGGCCGAACAGCTCGCGCGGGTTCGCCGCGAACTCGGGGCCCAGCAGGTCGCCCAGCGACACCGTGCGCCCGCCCTGCTCGACCGTGCCGATCGTCTGGGCCGCCGCCAGCTGTCTGGACGCCCGGCGGGCCAGCCAGCGCAGCGGCTGCTGCACCTGCTCCACCGTCCCCAGGTCGGGACAGGTACCGACGACCACCTCGGCGCCGGCCGTGCGCAGCCGCCGTACCGTCGACGAGAGATGGCGGACCGAGCGGGTCGGGTGCATGCGGTGGGTGACGTCGTTCGCGCCGATCATGATCACGCAGACGTCGGGCACCCGGGAGGTGTCCGCGAGGGCGAGCGCCACCTGGCGGTCCAGGTCGTCGGACTGGGCGCCCGGGAGGGCCACGTTCCGCAGCTCGACCGGGCGTTCCGCGACCGCCGCGAGACCCGAGGCCAGCAGCGCGCCCGGGGTCTGGGCCGCCCGGTGGACACCCTGGCCCGCCGCCGTGGAGTCGCCGAGCATGGTCAGCCGGATCGGGGGTTCACCCGGGGTGTCGTAGCCATGGCCGTACCTGCCGTCCGCGCTCGGCACATGATTGCTGCCCGGCGCATGGCCGTTGCCCACATGGCGCTTCACGAAGCGGACCTCGGCCAGCACCAGCCCGATCGCCGCCGCGCCCACCAGTCCGACCCCGCCACCGCCGTACGCCGCACCGGCCGCGATCCGCCGGGCCACCCGCGCCCTCGACATCCTCGTCATACGTCGCCGCCACCTCCTCGTAGCCGTCATCCACTCCTTGCCCCGAACTGCACGTCGCCCAATCTCAACGGGCGGTGAACGTCGTTTATGGGCCTTAGGCTGGCGGAACCAATCACGACCACTTCTTTTGCAGCAACCGGAGACAACGGTGCAATTCCACGACTCGATGATCAGCCTCGTCGGCAACACCCCGCTGCTGAGGCTCAACAGCGTGACCGCGGGCATCCAGGCGACCGTTCTGGCCAAGGTGGAGTACTTCAACCCCGGCGGATCCGTGAAGGACCGCATCGCGCTGCGCATGATCGAGGCGGCCGAGAAGAGCGGGGAGCTTCAGCCCGGCGGCACCATCGTCGAGCCGACCAGCGGCAACACCGGCGTCGGCCTGGCCATCGTCGCCCAGCAGAAGGGGTACCACTGCATCTTCGTGTGCCCCGACAAGGTGTCCACCGACAAGATCAACGTGCTGCGCGCGTACGGCGCCGAAGTGGTCGTGTGCCCCACCGCCGTGGACCCCGGGCACCCGGACTCGTACTACAACGTCTCCGACCGCCTGGTCCGTGAGACGCCGGGCGCCTGGAAGCCGGACCAGTACTCCAACCCCAACAACCCGCTCTCCCACTACCACTCGACCGGCCCCGAGCTGTGGGAGCAGACCGAGGGGAAGATCACCCACTTCGTCGCGGGTGTGGGCACCGGCGGCACCATCTCCGGCACCGGGCGCTACCTCAAGGACGCCAGCGAGGGCCGGGTACAGGTCGTCGGCGCCGACCCCGAGGGCTCCGTCTACTCCGGCGGCTCCGGGCGGCCGTATCTCGTCGAGGGTGTCGGTGAGGACTTCTGGCCGACCGCCTACGACCGGACCGTCGCGGACGAGATCGTCCCCGTGTCCGACAAGGACTCCTTCCAGATGACCCGCCGGCTGGCCAAGGAGGAGGGGCTGCTGGTGGGCGGCTCCTGCGGGATGGCCGTCGTGGCGGCGCTGCGGGTCGCCGAGCGGCTCGGGCCGGACGACGTCGTGGTCGTGCTCCTGCCCGACAGCGGCCGCGGGTACCTCTCCAAGATCTTCAACGACGAGTGGATGGCCGACTACGGCTTCCTGGAGGACGAGGGCCCCAGCGCCCGCGTCGCCGACGTCCTCAACGACAAGGTGCACGGCGCCATCCCGTCCCTCGTGCACATGCACCCGGACGAGACGGTCGGCGAGGCCATCGAGGTGCTGCGCGAGTACGGCGTCTCGCAGATGCCGATCGTGAAGCCGGGCGCCGGTCACCCCGACGTCATGGCGGCCGAGGTCGTCGGCTCCGTCGTCGAACGGGAGCTGCTGGACGCCCTGTTCACCCAGCGCGCCTCCCTCTCCGACCCGCTGGAGAAGCACATGTCGGCGCCGCTGCCGCAGGTCGGTTCCGGTGAGCCGGTGGGCGACCTGATGACCGTGCTGGGTGCCGCCGACGCCGCTATCGTCCTCGTCGAGGGCAAGCCGACCGGTGTCATCAGCAGGCAGGACCTGCTGTCCTTCCTCGCCAAGGGCGGGAAGCAGTAGGAAACGTCCGGTGAACAGGCCATGACGGCGGCGACTTTGCGGTTGCCCACCCAAACGGTCGACTTCGCTGAAGTGGTACGAGGGCGTCACGTCCACGCAGCACACGCTTAACAAGCGTCGGGCACATTAGTGGATGTCGGCAGGGCGGGAGCGGCTCCCCGCCTCGCCGACACAAAAACGGCGTCACGGACCTCCGGAGCGGCTCCCGGACCTCCACCGACGCCTAGGACGCGCACGCCCGGCCCTGACCCGGCACGCGTCCCTCGCGGGGACCGCCGTCGTCCCGCCCTCCCGGCAACGGGGGGTGCGGCGGTCCCCGCGCATAGCTTTTCTACGAGACTTTCCTACGGCCCTGTAGTGGCCCAACTCCCCAGCAGCGCAAGGCGCTCCGCCGTCTCCGAACCCGGCTCCGGTGTGTAGACCACGATCGTCTGGTCCAACTCCCCCGGTACCGCCAGTGTTTCGTACGGCAGGGTCAGCAGGCCCGCGACCGGGTGCCGGACGCGCTTCACACCGTAGGCGCACTCCTTGACCTCGTGGTCGGCCCACAGGCGGCGGAAGTCCTCGCTCTTGACGGAGAGTTCGCCGACCAAGGCGCACAGTTCGGTGTCCCCCTGGTGCCGGGCCGAGTCCACCCGCAGGTTCGCCACGGCCTGGGCGGCGACGGCGGCCCAGTCGGGGTAGAGGTCGCGCGAGGCCGGGTCGAGGAACACATGGCGCGGGATGTTGCGCACGGCCGGGGGCATGCGGCTGAAGCCGCTCAGCGCGTCGGCGAGCGTGTTCCACGCCAGGACGTCCATCCGGGGGCCCAGCACGAACGCCGGCATCCGCTCCATGCCGTCCAGCAGCACCTGGACACCGGGACGGACCCGGGGCGCGGGAGTCCCGTTCTTCTTGCGTCGCGGGCGGGCCACCGTACGCAGGTAGTCGTGTTCCGTGTCGTCCATGCGCAGGACGCGGGCGATCGCGTCGAGCACCGCGTCCGAGACGCTCGGCCCGCGGCCCTGTTCCAGGCGGATGTAGTAGTCGACGCTCACCCCGGCCAGCTGCGCCACCTCCTCCCGGCGCAGCCCGGGCACGCGGCGGCGACCGTGCGAGGGCAGCCCCACCTCCTCGGGCTGGATACGGGCCCGGCGCGAGCGCAGAAAGTCTCCGATTTCCCCGTCCATGGGTTCGATGCTAGGCCGTCCGCCGCTCTCGAACCTGGTACTGCCAGACCCAGGAAAAACGCATCCCTGGGTAGCCCCGACCCGCCGGACCAGTGTGGTGGGTGTCGCCGGGGAACCGTCCCGGCGGCCATCTCACCGAGGAGCACCTCATGTCGTACGAGAATCTGGCCGGACGTACCGCCGTCGTCACCGGGGCCGCCAGCGGGATCGGACAGGCCGTCGCCGTTCAACTCGCCGCGAACGGGGCGCGGGTGGCGCTGCTGGCCCGGCGCGGGGAGCGGTTGGACGTGATCGCCGGGAAGATCCGGGCCGAAGGGGGACAGGCCCTGGCCGTCGTCGCCGATGTCACCGACGACGCGTCAGTGGAGGCGGCCGCCACGCGCATCCACGAGACGTTCGGAAGCGTCGACCTGGTCGTGAACGCCGCCGGTGTCATGCTGCCCCACGCTGTCGACGACGGCAGGATCGACGAGTGGCGGCGGATGCTCGACACCAACGTCACCGGAGTCCTGCGCGTCATCCGCGCCTTCACCGGGGACCTGGTGGTGGCGGCCGGGGAGGGCCGTACGGCGGACCTGGTGAACATCTCGTCGATCGGCGCGCACGTCACGTTCCCCGCCTACGCCGTCTACGGCGCCACGAAGGCCGCCGTCACCTACATCTCCCAGTCGCTGCGCTCCGAGTTCGGGCCCCGTGACGTGCGGGTCACCAACATCGAGCCGGGGCTGACCGACACCGAGTTGGGGACGCACGTCGACAGCGCCGAGATGACCGCCCAACTGGACCAGCTGTTCGGGGCGTTGGGCGGACTGTCCGCCGAGGAGGTCGCCGACGTCGTGGCCTACGCGGCGAGCCGCGCCCGGCACGTCAACCTGCGGCAGATCATGGTGCTGCCGACCCGCCAGGCGTGACCAGGGCGGTCAGTCCTCCCACTCGCTGTCCTGGGAGGACTTGTGGCGCCGGCCGCCGAAGAGCCCCGGGTTGGTGCGGGCGGCCTGGACGGCGTTGACGCCGACGATGCCGGCCCAGGCCACCAGCAGGCCGGGGAGATGGGCGATGCCGCCGCCGATCGCGGACAGCGGGATCGCCAGGACCATCGAGACGATGCCGAAACCGAAGCGTTCGCCCCAGGAGTCGTTGGCAGCCTTCGGTCCGCGCGAGCCGCGGGCGACCACCATCTGCTGCTCGGCCATCTGCCGGCGCACCCGGCGCTCCACCGCGCCGTCGATACGCTGGTCGACCTTCTCCAGGAACGAGTCGACCAGCGCCGACTCGTACTCGTCGCCCAATTCCCTGCGGGCCTGCAAGGTGGCGTTGAGTTCCTTCTTGAGTTCGACGTCGTTCGCATCCATTCCCGTCATGCGACTCAGATTAGGGAGCCGCCGCGCCCGCTGCACTGGGGATAGCCCCCCTGTTGGAAGTCGGGTTCACCGGGAGCACCCCGAGCGACTCCAGCACCCGGCGATGACCGTGCTCGACGCCCGTGATGCTGACCTCGATACCCCGGTCGCGCAGCTCGCCCACCGCGTCCTTCAGCGCGAGCGCACCCGTCGCGTCGACCGCCGTCAGCCCTGACAGCCGTAGGTCTACGGCCGTCACGTCCTGGACGTCGGCCAGGCTACGGCGGAAGCGATGGGCGGCGGCGAACAGGAGCGGGCCGTCGAAGCGGTAGGTCACCGTGCCGGTGGCGGCGGGGAGTTCGTCGGTCGCGGCGGGGGTGAGGCGGGTGCCGCGCATCGCCGCGCGCAGGGCGAGCAGGACCGAGACACCGAGGCCGATGAGCACCGCCCGCACCAGGTCCAGGGCGAGTGTCGAGGCTGCGGTGAGGGCCATCACCAGGGCGTCCCCACGGGTGGCGCGGGCCATGGCCCGTACCGCGTCGGTCTCCACCATCCGTACGGCCGTCGCGAGCAGCACGCCCGCCAGTGCCGCCAGCGGGATACGGCCCACCAGCGGCGCCGCGACCGCGACGATCCCGGCGAGGATCACGGCGTGCGCGAGTGCGGCCAGGCGGGAGGTGGCGCCGGTGCGGACGTTGACGGCGGTACGGGCGATGGCACCCGTCGCCGGGACGCCGCCGAAGAGGGGGGCCGCGAGGTTGGCGATGCCCTGGCCGAAGAGTTCCTTGCCGGGGTCGTGGCGCTCGCCGGGGCGCATCGCGTCCGCGACGGAGGCGGACAGGAGGGATTCCAGGGCGGCCAACGCCGCTACCGCCGCTGCGGGGAGGAGGAGGGTGGGGACTCGGGACACGTCCAGGAAGGCGAGGGACGGGGCCGGGATCGAGGACGGGAGGGTGCCCAGGCGGGTGACCGGGAGGTGCAGGGCCTCCGAGACGATCGTCGCCACGCCAACTGCCGCCAGGGAGAAGGGAATCGTCGGCTTCCAGCGGGCCCCGGCCAGCATCAGCGCCGCCGAGCCGAGGGCGAGCAGGAGGGCGGCCCAGTGCGGGGTCGCGTCGAACTCCTCGGCCGCCCGCGCCGCGACCACCGCGACCTGGTCACCGCTCGGGGTGGGCACGCCCAGCGCGGACGGCACCTGCTGGAGCCCGATCACACACGCGATGCCGATGGTGAAACCGGCGATCACGGGCGCGGGGACGTACGCCATCGCCGTCCCCGCGCGGGCGAACGCGAGCACGAGGAGCATGAAGCCGGAGATCAGACCGACCGTCAGGACGCCGTTCGCGCCGTACTCGTGGACGATCGGGACGAGGACCACGGTCATCGCGCCGGTCGGCCCGCTGACCTGGCGCGCGGAGCCGCCGAACAGCGCGGCGAGCGAACCCGCGACGATCGCGGTGATCAGGCCGGAGGCCGCGCCGAGACCGGACGTGACCCCGAAACCGAGGGCCAGGGGGAGCGCCACGACGGCGACCGTGAGGCCGCACAGGAGGTCGCGGCGCGGGGCGCGGGCGCCCTCGCTGACGATGCCCGCTGCACACATCCTGCACGCCGCCCGGCCCGCCCCGCGCGCGTGCCTGACATAGCCTCCTGACCATGACTGTTGACGTGTGGCTGCCCATCCCGCCGGATGAGATCGAGGGGCTCCCCGAGGGCCCCAACTACCTGTTCTGGGACGGGGGTGAGAACGGCGATCAGGAGTTCCCCGGTGATCCGGCGGACTGCGTCCTGTACGTCGTGCCGTACATGAAGCGTCATCCCGTGAAGACGCGGCCCCTGGAGCAGATGCGGAATCTCCAGGTCATCCAGACGCTCACCGCCGGGATCGACGACATGACCGCGAGCCTCTCGTCCATCGTCCCGGGGGTGCGGCTCTGCAACGCGCGCGGAGTGCACGAGGCGAGCACCGCCGAGCTCGCGCTGGCGCTGACCCTGGCCTCGTTGCGCGGTATCCCGGGGTTCGTGCGGGCGCAGCAACAGGAGCACTGGCAGGGGGACTTCCACCCGGCGCTCGCCGACCGGTCCGTCCTCATCGTCGGCTACGGGGCGATCGGTTCCGCCATCGAGGACCGGCTCACTCCCTTCGAGCTCGCGCGGGTGGCGCGGGTGGCGCGCTCCGCGCGTACCACCGCGCGCGGGCCGGTGCATCCGCTCGCCGAACTGCCCGCCCTGCTCCCGGAAGCGGACGTCGTCATCCTGTCCACGCCCCTGGACGAGAGCACCCGTCACCTGGTCGACGCCGAGTTCCTGGCGCGGATGAAGGACGGTGCGCTGCTGGTCAACGTGGCCCGCGGTCCCGTCGTGGACACCAAGGCGCTGCTCGCGGAGCTGGAAAGCGGCCGTATCACCGCGGCGTTGGACGTCACCGACCCCGAACCGCTGCCCCAGGGGCACCCGTTGTGGCAGGCGCCCGGCGTGCTGATCAGTCCGCACGTCGGCGGACCCACCTCGGCGTTCCTGCCGCGCGCAAAGCGTCTGGTTGTCGACCAGTTGAGGCGATTCGTGAACCGGCAGCCCCTGCGCCACGTGATCCTTACGACGGGCGAAACGGGGAAGTCGGGGAACTAGCCATCACAGGCGGGTAATCCGCTTCCAGTACCCTCCGCAACCTTTCGGAAGCGGGGCGTGTACGCATCTCCGCTGGTCGTTACGGAGCGTAGAGGAACTATGTCCCTGAGTGACGAGACTGGTGTATCGTCCCGGCAGGGGCTGCGCCGCGCACCGTTCGGCGCCGGGGATGGACATTTCAGACTGTGAGGGGGGCGACGGGCGATGCACGGCCTATGGACGAGCGATCCGACGCGGCGGGGCCGCCGACGGCGACCCTGGCGCACCGCCGCGCGCAGACGCGGCCATCACGCCAACCACTGCGGTCACGGCGCTCATGGCGGCCGCGCCGGACATCACGGCAGCCACAGCCATCCCCACCGCAGGCCCAACAGCCGCCGCAGGCACGCTCATCCAGCGCACCGGGGCCCGCGGGACCCGGGAGCGACGCGGACCGGGAGGGCCCGGTGAGTTCGCCACCGTCTCCGACGACCACCCTCAACGGGGCGCTCCGGGACCGGACTTCACCCGGGGCGCGGCAGCCACGCCCGCCGGCGACCGGCGGCAAGTGGAGCCTGGTCCAGCAACTCGTCCTGGCCCTGGTGTGCGCGGGATACGCCGTCGGTTCCGCGCTCGACTGGGGGTCCGCCCAACTCGCCCTGATCATGGGCGACTTCGGGCTCAGCGCGGCGGCCGGTACCGCCGCCGTCTCCTGCTTCCTCTACGCGCGAAGCCGCCGTATCCGCTTTCGACCCGCCTGGCTGCTGTTCTCGCTCTCCTCGGCGATGGCGGCACTGGGCAACGGGGTCTGGGGGTGGTACGAGGTCGTGCTGGAGCGACAGGTGCCCAGCCCCAGTTTCGCCGATCTGTTCTTCCTGTGCTTCGCGCCGCCCGCCATCGTCGGGCTCCTGGTCCTCGCCAAACGGCCGGTCACGAAGGCCGGTTGGGTCTGTCTGGCGCTGGACGCCTGGCTGATCGGCGGCTCGCTGCTCACGCTGTCCTGGAGCCTCGCGCTGGCCCAGGCCGCCAAGTTCGACGGGCCCAGCGTGGCCCACACCGCGCTGTCGCTGGCGTACCCGCTGCTCGACATCGCGCTGGTCAGCATGGTGCTCGCGCTGCACTTCCGGCGCTCCTCGGTCAACCGCACCGCGGTGAACACCGCGATCGGCGCACTGGCCCTGACGGTGATGTGCGACGCCCTGTTCACCTCGCCGCTGCTCCACAACAACTACCACTCGGGCCAGTTGCTCGACGCGGGCTGGTTCGCCGGCTCGCTGCTCCTCGCCTACGCCCCCTGGGCCGCGCCCCGGCACACCCAGCCCGAGGACGACGGGCACACGCGCGTGGTGCATGAGCACCGGCCCGGACAGCGCACCGGCGTCCAGCACCAGGCCTCCGCGCCGGGCGCCGACCACGGGCGGTATCCGGCCACCCGGCCCATCGCCGGTTCGCTGGCCGCGCTCACCCCGTATCTCGCCGCCGCCGTCTGCACGTTGGGGATTCTCTACAACGTCCTCAACGGCCGCAGCCCCGACCGCGTGGTGCTCATCACCGCGGGCTGCGTGGTCCTCGCCCTCGTCGTGCGCCAGGGCATCATGCTGCTCGACAACATCACCCTCACCCAGGAGCTGGCGCAGAAGGAGAACCACTTCCGCTCCCTGGTGCAGGGCTCCAGCGACGTCATCATGATCGCCGCCCCGAACGGCATCCTCCGCTACGTCTCCCCGGCCGCCGCCGGCGTCTACGGCAAGGCCGCGGAGGAGCTGGTCGGGACCGAGCTGGCCTCGCTCATCCACCCGGAGGACCTCGGCTGTGTGGTGCACGAGGTGCGCCGCTTCCTCACCGCCAGCCCCTACGAGGAGTCCACCACCCGCATCGAGTGCCGCTTCCGCTCCGGCGACGACGGCTGGCTGAACGTCGAGTCGACGGTCAACCGCCACCACGGCGGCCTGATCTTCAACAGCCGGGACGTGACCGAACGGGTGCGCCTCCAGGCGCAGTTGCAGCACAACGCCGAGCACGACCCGCTCACCGACCTGCCCAACCGCGCGCTGTTCACCAAGCGCGTCCAGCAGGCCCTCTCCGGCCGCCGCTCCACCGACCGCGGCACGGCCGTCCTCTTCATCGACCTCGACGGCTTCAAGGCCGTCAACGACACCATCGGCCACCAGGCCGGGGACGAGCTCCTGATCCAGGCCGCCCGCAGACTCGACGGCGCGGTCCGGCACGGCGACACCGCGTCCCGGCTCGGCGGCGACGAGTTCGCGGCCCTGATCGTCGGCGACGGCACCCGGGACCGTGCCGCCCGCGAGCGGCACATCATGGAACTCGCCGACCGCCTGCGCATCACCCTGTCCCAGCCGTACCTCATCGACGGCAACGATGTCCGCGTCGCCGCCTCCATCGGTGTCTCCTTCGCCGAACCGGGCCTGGGCGCGGGGGAGTTGCTGCGCAACGCGGACCTCGCGATGTACCGCGCCAAGGGCGCCGGCAAGGGCCGCGTCGAGCTGTACGCCCCGCAGATGCAGCAGGACGTCGTACGGAAGGCGGAGCTGGCCACGCGGCTGCGGGCCGCGCTGCACGACGGGGAGTTCGCGCTGCTGCACCAGCCCGTGGTGTCGCTGGTGGACGGCCGGATCGCGTCGGTCTCCACACAGGCGCGCTGGCGGTCCTCGCAAGGAGTGCTGTTCACGCCGGCCGAGTTCCTGCGGGTGGCCGAGGACAGCGACAAGACCGCCGAGCTGGGGCGCTGGATGCTGGAGGAGGCCGTAGAACAGGCTGCCGAGCGCACGGCGACCGGGCTCGCCGTGTCCGTCGCCGTGCGGATGAGCGCCCGGCGGCTGCTGGACCGCTCCATGCCGCTCGGCTCGATCGAGGCCCTGCTGACCCGGCACGGGCTGCCGTCCGGGTCGCTGGTGATCGAGCTGTCCGACACCGACCCGAGGGTCTCCCTGGACGAGCTGGAGCGCCGTCTGACCGCCCTGCGGCGGCTCGGCGTCCGGATCGCCCTCGACGGCTTCGGGAGCGGCTACGCGGCCATCACGACGCTACGGCGGCTCCCCGTCGACGTACTGAAACTGGACCGCAGTCTGGTCGAGGGCGTCGTCGAGTCCGCGCGGCTGCACAAGATCACCAGTGGGCTGCTGCGGATCGCCTGCGATCTCGGGCTCCAGTCCGTGGCCGACGGGGTCGATCTGCCGGAACAGGTGGTCGCCCTGCGCGCGATGGGCTGCACGCACGGGCAGGGCATGGCCTTCTCCGCGCCGCTGGACGAGTACCGGCTGCGCCGGGCCCTGTCCCGCGGTCACTATCCGGTGCCGCACGGCCCGGCCGAGCCCGCGTTCGCGGGCGGCGCGAGAGAACTGCAGGGGCGCGTCGGTGTCGAGGGTGGGAGCGCGCGAAGGCCCGAAGGGCTGAGCACGGTCGTGCCCTCGACACCGACTGTGGCGCCCCGGAGGTGAACGAGCAATGAAAAGGGGCCTGGGGGTGTACACCAGTCGTGTGCCCGCGGTTTTCGGGGGCGGAACGGCGCTGCGCTCACATAATGAGACTCCCGTCCCACCCACTTGACAGTGGATGCGTGCCGGGGGGAGGGTCAATGCCATGCGCACCCGAATTCTCGTACTTGGAAAGCGCGTCGGCTGAAGCTGGTGACGTCCGGACGGACCCGGAACTCCCAGCGACCGCACCCGGCGCGCTCCCCTCGCTTGCCTCACGGCACGAGGGGTTTTTTGTTGCACAGGATCCAGTCGTGCAGCAGCAGAACCCCGCACAAACCTCGCAAAAACCCTCAGCATCGAGAAGAGAATGACGATGACCGAGCAGGCCTCCGGGGCCCATCCGCAGCCGCGGCCCCGATCCGGAGGACATCAGTCCGCCCCCGAGCACGTCACGGGTGCGCAGTCCCTCATCCGCTCTCTCGAGGAAGTCGGGGCCGACACGGTATTCGGCATCCCCGGCGGTGCGATCCTTCCGGCGTACGACCCGCTGATGGACTCGACGCGGGTGCGTCACGTGCTGGTCCGCCACGAGCAGGGCGCGGGCCACGCGGCCACCGGTTACGCGCAGGCCACCGGCAAGGTCGGCGTCTGCATGGCGACCTCCGGGCCCGGCGCCACCAACCTGGTGACCCCGATCGCCGACGCGCACATGGACTCGGTGCCGCTCGTGGCGATCACCGGGCAGGTCGCGTCGAAGGCGATCGGTACGGACGCCTTCCAGGAGGCGGACATCGTCGGCATCACGATGCCGGTCACCAAGCACAACTTCCTGGTCACCCAGGCCGAGGACATCCCGCGCGTCATCGCGCAGGCCTTCCACATCGCCTCCACCGGCCGGCCAGGACCGGTGCTGGTCGACATCGCGAAGGACGCCCTCCAGGCGAAGACCACCTTCTCCTGGCCGCCGGTCATGGACCTGCCCGGCTACCGCCCGGTGACCAAGCCGCACGCCAAGCAGATCCGTGAGGCCGCCAAGCTCATCACCTCCGCGAAGCGGCCCGTCCTCTACGTCGGCGGCGGTGTCCTCAAGGCACACGCCACCGCCGAACTGAAGGTCCTCGCAGAACTCACCGGAGCGCCCGTCACCACCACCCTGATGGCGCTCGGCGCATTCCCCGACAGTCACGAGCTGCACGTGGGAATGCCGGGCATGCACGGTGCGGTCACCGCCGTCACCGCGCTGCAGAAGGCCGACCTGATCGTCGCCCTCGGAGCCCGCTTCGACGACCGCGTCACCGGCAAGCTGGACAGCTTCGCGCCCTTCGCGAAGATCGTCCACGCCGACATCGACCCGGCCGAGATCGGCAAGAACCGCGCCGCCGACGTGCCGATCGTCGGTGACGCCCGCGAGGTCATCGCCGACCTCGTCCAGGCCGTCCAGAAGGAGCACAGCGAGGGTCACACCGGCGATTACAGCGCCTGGTGGAAGGACCTCAACCGCTGGCGCGAGACGTACCCGCTCGGCTACGAGCAGCCCGACAACGGCTCGCTCTCCCCGCAGCAGGTCATCGAGCGCATCGGCCAACTCGCCCCGGAGAACACCATCTTCGCGGCGGGCGTCGGCCAGCACCAGATGTGGGCCGCGCACTACATCCAGTACGAGAAGCCCGCGACCTGGCTCAACTCCGGCGGCGCCGGGACGATGGGCTACGCGGTCCCGGCCGCGATGGGCGCCAAGGCCGGAGCGCCGGGCCAGACGGTCTGGGCGATCGACGGCGACGGCTGCTTCCAGATGACCAATCAGGAACTGACCACCTGCGCCCTGAACAACATCCCGATCAAGGTCGCCATCATCAACAACGGCGCCCTCGGCATGGTCCGCCAGTGGCAGACGCTGTTCTACAACCAGCGCTACTCCAACACCGTGCTGCACAGCGGCCCGGAGGCGGACGGCAAGCAGCCGAGCGCCGGCACGCGCATCCCCGACTTCGTCAAGTTGTCGGAGGCGATGGGCTGTTACGCGATCCGCTGCGAGTCCCCCGACGACCTCGACAAGGTCATCGAGGAGGCGAACTCGGTCAACGACCGCCCCGTCGTGATCGACTTCATCGTCCACGAGGACGCCATGGTGTGGCCGATGGTCGCCGCCGGCACCTCGAACGACGAGGTCATGTTCGCCCGGGACGTCCGCCCCGACTTCGGCGACAACGAAGACGACTGAGCGAGAGAGACGAAAGAGAAATGTCCAAGCACACGCTCTCGGTCCTGGTCGAGAACAAGCCAGGTGTCCTCGCCCGGATCACCGCCCTGTTCTCCCGGCGCGGCTTCAACATCGACTCCCTCGCGGTCGGCGTCACCGAACACCCCGACATCTCCCGCATCACGATCGTGGTGAACGTGATCGAGGCACTCCCGCTCGAACAGGTCACCAAGCAGCTCAACAAGCTCGTCAACGTGCTGAAGATCGTCGAGCTGGAGGCCGGATCGGCCGTTCAGCGCGAACTCGTTCTGGTGAAGGTGCGCGCCGACAACGAGACGCGCTCCCAGATCGTCGAGATCGTCCAGCTGTTCCGCGCCAAGACCGTCGACGTCTCCCCGGAGGCCGTCACCATCGAGGCCACCGGCAGCAGCGACAAGCTGTCCGCCATGCTCAAGATGCTGGAGCCGTACGGCATCAAGGAGCTGGTCCAGTCCGGCACGATCGCGATCGGCCGCGGCGCCCGCTCCATCACCGACCGCTCGCTGCGCGCGCTCGACCGGTCCGCGTAACCCTCGTAGAAGATTCACCTACGACCGGAAACGGGCGGCCGGCAGCCGTCGGCCGCCCGCATTCCGAGACCCGGAAACTTCGCCCACCCCCGCCGTCATACGGTGGGACGCAACACCTGCACTCCAAGGAGAGAACCCAAAGTGGCCGAGCTGTTCTACGACGCCGACGCCGACCTGTCCATCATCCAGGGCCGCAAGGTCGCGGTCATCGGCTACGGCAGCCAGGGCCACGCCCACGCGCTGTCGCTCCGTGACTCCGGCGTCGACGTGCGCGTCGGTCTGCACGAGGGCTCCAAGTCCAAGGCGAAGGCCGAGGAGCAGGGCCTGCGCGTGGTGACGCCGTCCGAGGCCGCCGCCGAGGCCGACGTCATCATGATCCTGGTGCCGGACCCGATCCAGGCCCAGGTCTACGAGGAGTCCATCAAGGACAACCTCAAGGACGGCGACGCGCTGTTCTTCGGCCACGGCCTGAACATCCGCTTCGACTTCATCAAGCCGCCGGCCGGCGTCGACGTCTGCATGGTCGCCCCCAAGGGACCGGGCCACCTCGTCCGCCGCCAGTACGAGGAGGGCCGCGGCGTTCCGTGTATCGCGGCCGTCGAGCAGGACGCGACCGGCAACGGCTTCGCGCTCGCGCTGTCGTACGCCAAGGGCATCGGCGGCACCCGCGCCGGCGTCATCAAGACGACCTTCACCGAGGAGACCGAGACCGACCTGTTCGGTGAGCAGGCCGTGCTCTGCGGTGGTACGGCCGCGCTGGTCAAGGCCGGTTTCGAGACGCTGACCGAGGCCGGTTACCAGCCCGAGATCGCGTACTTCGAGTGCCTCCACGAGCTGAAGCTCATCGTCGACCTCATGTACGAGGGCGGCCTGGAGAAGATGCGCTGGTCCATCTCCGAGACCGCCGAGTGGGGCGACTACGTCACCGGCCCGCGGATCATCACGGACGAGACCAAGGCCACGATGAAGCAGGTCCTCGCCGAGATCCAGGACGGCACCTTCGCCCGTGAGTGGATGGCGGAGTACCACGGTGGCCTGAAGAAGTACAACGAGTACAAGCAGAAGGACGCCGACTCCCTGCTGGAGAGCACCGGCAAGCAGCTCCGCAAGCTGATGAGCTGGGTCGACGAAGAGGCGTAAGTCTCGGGGCCCGAGGGGCCGGAGCGAGCGCTCCGGCCCCTTTGTCCAACCCGTCCAGCCTCGGACGGGTGATCCTTCCGCAGAGGCGTAAGACGACTGTCGGAGCGCCACTACACTGCCGTACTACATACGCGTCAGGCCCACAGCGTCGTGCGTCTCCACGCGGCCCCATAGCGACACCGAGGAATGGCAGGCACACCCCCGCGCCGCCCGGCACGCACTCTCGCCGCACCGGCCGAAGGCCCTAGTAGCTCCGCTACGAGAACCTTCGGCCGGCACACCGAGAGCACGCACCGAACGACGCGGGAGCGCACCCGACATTCCCCGGCGCCGCTGCCTCCACCGCCTGCGGCCGTCGGGACGGCCGTCCGCACGCAATGGACTTGTGAGGACTCACGTGAGCTCGAAACCTGTCGTACTCATCGCTGAAGAGCTGTCGCCCGCGACGGTGGACGCCCTCGGCCCGGACTTCGAGATCCGGCACTGCAACGGCGCCGACCGGGGCGAGCTGCTCCCCGCGATCGCCGACGTCGACGCGATCCTGATCCGCTCGGCCACCAAGGTCGACGCCGAAGCGGTCGCCGCCGCACGGAAGTTGAAGGTCGTCGCACGAGCCGGCGTCGGCCTCGACAACGTCGACGTCTCCGCCGCCACCAAGGCCGGCGTGATGGTCGTCAACGCCCCCACCTCGAACATCGTCACCGCCGCCGAGCTGGCCTGCGGTCTGCTGCTGGCGACCGCACGCCACATCCCGCAGGCCAACGCCGCGCTGAAGAACGGCGAGTGGAAGCGCAGCAAGTACACGGGCGTCGAGCTCGCGGAGAAGACCCTCGGCGTCGTGGGTCTGGGACGTATCGGTGCCCTCGTGGCGCAGCGCATGTCCGCGTTCGGGATGAAGGTCGTCGCCTACGACCCCTACATCCAGCCCGCGCGGGCCGCGCAGATGGGCGTCAAGATCCTGTCGCTGGACGAGCTCCTCGAAGTCTCGGACTTCATCACCGTGCACCTGCCCAAGACCCCCGAGACGGTCGGTCTGATCGGCGACGAGGCGCTGCGCAAGGTCAAGCCGACCGTGCGCATCGTCAACGCCGCGCGCGGCGGGATCGTCGACGAGGAGGCGCTGTACTCCGCGCTCAAGGAGGGCCGCGTCGCCGGCGCCGGCCTCGACGTGTACGCGAAGGAGCCCTGCACGGACTCCCCGCTGTTCGAGTTCGACCAGGTCGTCTCCACCCCGCACCTCGGCGCCTCCACGGACGAGGCGCAGGAGAAGGCCGGTGTCTCGGTCGCCAAGTCGGTGCGCCTCGCGCTCGCCGGTGAACTCGTCCCCGACGCGGTCAACGTCCAGGGCGGCGTCATCGCCGAGGACGTCAAGCCGGGCCTGCCCCTCGCCGAGAAGCTCGGCCGCATCTTCACCGCGCTCGCGGGCGAGGTCGCGGTCCGCCTCGACGTCGAGGTCTACGGCGAGATCACCCAGCACGACGTCAAGGTGCTCGAACTCTCCGCTCTCAAGGGCGTGTTCGAGGACGTCGTCGCCGAGACGGTGTCGTACGTCAACGCTCCGCTGTTCGCTCAGGAGCGGGGCGTCGAGGTGCGGCTGACGACCAGCTCGGAGTCCGCCGACCACCGCAACGTCGTCACCGTGCGGGGCACGCTCGGCAGCGGCGAGGAGGTCTCGGTCTCCGGCACGCTCGCCGGTCCGAAGAACCTTCAGAAGATCGTCGCGGTCGGCGACTACGACGTCGACCTCGCGCTCGCCGACCACATGGTGGTGCTGCGGTACGAGGACCGTCCGGGCGTCGTCGGCACGGTCGGCCGTGTCTTCGGCGAGGCCGGGATCAACATCGCCGGTATGCAGGTGTCGCGGTCGGTCGCGGGCGGCGAGGCGCTGGCCGTGCTGACCGTCGACGACACGGTTGCCGCGGGTGTGCTGGCGGAGGTGGCCGAGGAGATCGGCGCGACGTCGGCTCGTTCGGTGAACCTGGTCTGACGCTCCTGTCCGACGTTTCACGAGAACGCCGGGCGGGTTGAGGAGCTGATCCTCAACCCGTCCGGCGTTTCTGTGTGGTCGGGGCTCACACAGACGCCTTCTCCCCGCACTCCTGGACCGGTACCCGCAGCCCCCGCAGGGTCCGCGCCGCCGCGAACGCAGCCCCCAGCAGCAGCACCGCCCCCGCGATCGCCGCGCCGTGCATGCCGTCGGTGAAGGCCTGTCGCGCGGTCGCCGTCAGGGCATCTCCCGTGTGCCCCGGCAGTTGGCGGGCGACGGCCAGGGCGCCGCCGAGGGTCTCGTGGGCCGGGGCGGGGGCAGAGGCCGGGATGCCGTGGCGGTAGATCGCCGTACCGATGGAGCCGAGGACGGCCATGCCGAGCGCGCCGCCGAACTCCGCGCTGGTCTCCATCAGGGAGGACGCGACGCCCGCCTTCTCGACCGGGGCGCTGCCCATCGCGAGGTCCATGATCTGGGACATCACCATGACGATCCCGGAGGCGAGGACACCGGCGGCGGCCAGGGCCGGCCAGAGGGAATCGGTGCCGGTGACGGCGAGCATGCCGTAGCCGCAGGCGGCGAGTGCGAAGCCCGATGTGACCACGTAGGCGCGGTCGACTCCCTTCTGGACCAGGGTTGTTGCGAGCGGGGCCGCCATGCCGATCGGTACCGAGGGGAGCAGTGCCCACAGGGCCGCCTCCATCGGACTCTTGCCGAGCACCGACTGGAGGTACTGCGTGGTGAAGAGGGCCGAGCCCATCATGCCGAAGGCGGAGAGGAGGTTGAGGACGACGGAGGGGGCGAAGCCGCGGGCGCGGAAGAGCGTGGGGTCGATCATCGGGGAGGCGGTGGTGCGCTGGCGGTGGACGAACAGGGCCGCGAAGAGCGGGCCCACGGTGATCGAGACGACGTACTGCGCGTGCCAGCCCTCGGAAGGGATCTCCTTGAGGCCGTAGATCACGGGCAGGACGCCGGCCAGGGACAGCGGGACGCTCGGCCAGTCGAAGCGGCCGGGGGCGGGGTTCTTCGACTCGGGGAGCAGGAACGGGCCGAGGACCAACAGCAGTGCCATCGCGGGCAGGTTGACGAGGAAGACCGAGCCCCACCAGAAGTACTGGACCAGGACGCCGCTCAGCACCGAGCCGAGCGCGACGCCCGCGGTCATCACGCCGGACCACAGACCGATCGCCTTCGCGCGCTGGCCGGGGTCGGTGAACATCGTGCGCAGCAGCGCCATCGTCGAGGGCATCAGGGTCGCGCCGCCGATGCCGAGGACCGCGCGGGCGGCGATCAGGGTCTCGGCGCTGTCCGCGTAGGCCGCGATGAGCGAGGCGGTGCCGAAGGCCGCGGCGCCGATCAGGAGGAGCCGGCGGTAGCCGACGCGGTCGCCGACCGAGCCCATCGTCATCAGCAGGCCGGCCAGGACGAAGGCGTAGATGTCGAAGATCCACAGCTGCTGGGTGCCGCTGGGCTCCAGGTCCGCGCTGATCGCCGGGATGGCGAAGTAGAGGACGGAGACGTCCATCGAGACGAGGAGCAGGGGGAGCATCAGGACGCCCAGAGCGGTCCATTCGCGGCGCCCGGCACGGGAGTTGGGGGTGGTCGGGGGGTTCGGTGAGTTCGCCATGAGAGGGAATGTACGCGCGTATTAAACGGTTGTCTATGACGTACGTATAAATCGAGCGTCTAGGACGGATGTATGGATCGGCGGTAGGCTGGCCCGCATGGGACACCGTGAGGATCTGCTCGAAGGCGCGAAGCGCTGCCTGCTGGAGAAGGGGTTCGCGCGCACCACGGCGCGCGACATCGTGAAGGAGTCGGGGACGAACCTCGCGTCGATCGGCTATCACTACGGCTCGAAGGACGCGTTGCTCGCGCAGGCGTACGTCTCGCTCGTCGAGAACACGTCCGACGCCTTCGAGGGGGGCGACGGCGATGCCGCCGCCGGGGTCGAGGGGGAGCCCGGTTCGCTGGAGCGCTTCCGCTGGGTGTGGTCGAACATCGTCGCCACCATGCGGGAACCCGGCTCGGTGTGGCGGCTCAGCATGGAGGTCATGACCATCGAACTCCCGGAAGTGCGCGCGCACTTGGCCGCCGCGCAGCGCGAGGGCGGACGCGGTCTTGTGGCGTTGCTGATGGGCGTGCCGGAGGAGGACGTGACCGACGAGACCGCGGACACGCTCGGCCGGTTCTATCTGACGCTGATGACCGGGCTGATCGCCCAGTGGACGTTCGATCCGGGGACGGCGCCGGACGGGGAGTCGCTCACGGAGGGGTTGCGGCAGGTGGTGGAGGGTGTGCGGAGGTCACCGTGATCCGGCGGGTGTTCGGAAGTCACAGTGATGCGGCGGGTGTGCGGAAGTCACCGTGATCCGGCGGGTGTTCGCCGGTCCCGCAGTGCCGGTGCCACCGCCCCCAGCATCAGCAGCGCGGTCAGCGCGAAGGCCCACGGGTAGCCGGTCAGGCCCGCCGCGATGCCGAAGCCTGCCGCGCCGAGGCCCATTCCGCCGTCGTAGGCCAGGTTCCACAGGGCGCTGACCGTGCCGTACGAGGCGGCGGAGACGCGGGTGTACATCAGGGCCAGCGTGGCGTTCTGGGTGATGCCGAAGCCGGCGCCGAACAGGGCGGTGCCCGCGATGACGGCCACCGGGTGGGCAGTTGGGGCGATGACCAGGACGCCCGCCGCCGACAGGAGCAGGCCGGGGAGGACGAGCCGCGCGCTGCCGTGCCGGTCGCCGTGGCGGCCTGCCAGCCAGCGCGTCAGGGTCGAAGCGGCGGTCTGCGTGAACAGCGCCACCGCGACGATCCCGGCGGACGCGGACGGCACGGCCAGCGGCAGGAAGGTGACGAGGATGCCGGCGGCGGTGGCGGTGGCCGCGAAGACGAGGACCGGCCGGAGCAGCGCGCCCGTGCGCAACCCCCGTACGACACCCAGGGGTTGCTCGGAGCGGTCCGCACGGTCCGCCCGGTCCGGCAGTCCGAGGACGAAGACGATCGCGGCCAGCGCCGCGAGGCCGCCGGTGACGGCGACCGGGCCGTAGCCCACGCGGTCGGCCAGCCAGAGTCCCAGCGGCAGCGCGACCAGTGACGGAACCCCGGACACCACACCCACCAACGCGAGCCCCTCGCCCCGGCGTTCGTCCGGGATCAACGACGCGGTGAGGGCACCGCCCGCGACGATCGTCAGCGCGAAACCGAGCCCGCGGACGAAGCAGACCGCCGTGATCCAGGCTGCGTGCCCCGAGACGGTCAGCACCAGAGCCGGGGCGCCGAGCAGGAACAGCCCGGCGATCAGGGTGAGTCGATAGCCGAAGCGGCCGACGAGCCGGGGCGTCACCAGTTCCCCGAGCACCGTCGCGAGCATCAGCGAACCGGTCGCGAGCCCCGCCGCGCCTCCGCCGCCCCGCTCGGCGGCGTACGCCGGTACGACCGAGAGCAGCAGGAAGAAACTGATACTGGCACCGACCATGCTGGCGGTGCTGAAGATGCGTCTCGAA
>NZ_JBLTJC010000178.1:0-20484 GCF_048158785.1 Streptomyces colwelliae
CTCCTCGCCCGCCACACCCTCGCCCGTTTCCTCCTCCGCCGTACCGCCACCGCCGCCCTCCTCGCCCTCGGCGTGACCCTGGTGACGTTCATCCTGACCAACCTGGTCCCGGGCGACCCCGCGGCGGCCAACCTCGGCCAGCGGGCGATCGGCGACCCGGCGATCGTCGCCCAGTTCCGCCACCACTACGGCCTCGACAAGCCGTTGCCGGTCCAGTACGTCACCTACCTCGGCAACCTCCTCCACGGCGACCTCGGCGAGTCCCAGCAGAGCCACCAGCCGGTCCTCACCGACCTGTCGACGGCTGTCCCCGCCACCCTCGAACTCGCCGGCGCCGCGATCGTCGTCTCCCTGATCGTGGGCGTGGCCTTCGGCGTCGTGGCGGCACTGCGCCGGGACCGCCTCACCGACCAACTCCTGCGCGTCGTCAGCCTGTTGGGAGTCTCGGTACCGACCTTCTGGCTGGCGCTGCTCGCCTTCTACGTCTTCTTCTACCGCCTCGGCTGGGCCCCGGGCAGCGGTCGCCTCGACCCCGGCATGACCGCACCCCCGCACGTCACCGGCCTGTACACGGTCGACGCGGCGCTCGCCGGACAGTGGCCGGTGTTCTGGAGCGCGGTGGGCCATCTCGCCCTCCCCGCGCTGGTGTTGACGGCCTACACGGTCGGTCTCCTCACCCGCTTCACCCGCTCCGCCGTCCTGGAGGTCCTCAACCAGGACTACGTCCGCGCGGCCCGAGCCAAGGGCCTCCCCGCCCGCACGGTCCTCTTCCAGTACGTCCTGCGGGCAGCCCTCGTCCCCGTCATCACCGTCGCCGGACTGGCCTTCGGCGCCCTCCTCTCGGGCACCGTCCTGGTCGAGTCGATCTTCGCCTGGCCGGGCCTCGGCGCCTACGCCTACCGCAGCGCGACCACCCTCGACCTCCCCGCCGTCATGGGCGTCGGCCTCGTCGTCGGCCTGGTGTACCTGACCGTCAACCTCGCCGTGGACGTCCTGTACGGCGTGATCGACCCGAGGGTGAGGGTCCAGTGAAACTCAGTCTCCTACGACGGCTGCCGCCCGCCTGGCGCCGACCGCTCGCGGTGACCGGCGGCCTGGTCGCGGTGTTCTGGCTGGTGATCGTGGTCGCCGCCCCGCTGCTCGCCCCGCACGACCCCCTCGCGCAGAACCTGCCCCGGCTGGCCGCCCCCGGCGCCGGACACTGGTTCGGCACCGACGAGCTGGGCCGGGACGTACTGAGCCGGGTGCTGTACGGCGCCCGGGTCTCCATCCCGCTCGCCCTCCTGCTGGTGGCCATGTCGCTGCTGGTCGGCGGGGTGCTCGGGGCCTGCGCCGGGTTCTTCGGGCGGTGGGTGGACGAGACCGTGATGCGGATCGCGGACCTGGTGTTCGCCTTCCCCACCGTCATCCTGGCGATGGTGGTCGCCGCCGCGCTCGGCGCCAGCCTCCAGAACGCGGTACTGGCCGTCCTGGTCGTGTCCTGGCCGTCGTACGCCCGCGTCACCCGGGGTCTGGTCATGGGCCTCAGGAACCGTGAATTCGTGCTCAGCGGACGGCTGTTGGGCTTCTCCGCCTGGCGCTCGCTCCGCGTCGACATCCTGCCCAACGTCCTCGGCCCGCTGCTCGTCCTGGCCACCCTCGACATCGGCACCGCGACGCTGCTGCTGTCCGGGCTGTCCTTCCTCGGGCTCGGCGCCAAGCCGCCGACCGCCGAGTGGGGCGCGATGGTGGCGGACGGGACGCAACAGTTCGACAAGTGGTGGATCGGGGTCTTCCCGGGCCTGGCCATCCTCACCGTCGTCCTCGCCTTCAACTTCCTCGGCGACACGCTCCGGGACGCCCTCGACCCGGGCACCGCCCGCACGATCGGCGCGGAGAAGGAGCGTGTGGCATGACGGACGGCGACTCCGTGGACGTACTGAGGATCAGCGGTCTCACCCTCGACCTGGGCGGTGCCCGCATCCTCGGCGGCGTCGACCTCGCGCTCCAGCCCGGCCGTATCCACGGGCTCGCGGGGGAGAGCGGCTCGGGCAAGACCATGACCGGTCTTGCCGTGCTCGGTCTGCTGCCGCCGGGCGCGCGCACCGGCGGGCGGATCGCGTTCGAGGGCACCGACCTGCTGACCCTGCCGGCCCGTCAACTGGCCGCGCTGCGGGGGCAGTCGGTGAGCATGGTGTTCCAGGACCCGTCCACCAGCCTGCACCCCATGCTCAGCATCGGCCACCAGCTCACCGACCATCTGCGCCACCACCTGAAGCTGAACCGGAAGACGGCGAAGGAGCGGGCCGCCGACCTGCTGACGCAGGTCCGCATCCCCAACCCCCGTGAGGCGCTGGGCCGTTACCCGCACCAGTTCTCCGGCGGCATGCGCCAGCGCATCGCCATCGCCATCGCGCTGGCCTGCGAACCGAAGGTCCTGATCGCCGACGAACCGACCACCGCCCTCGACGTGACCGTGCAGGCCGGTGTGCTGCGGCTGCTGCGCGGCCTCTGCGACGACCTCGGCCTCGCCGTGCTGCTGGTCACCCACGACCTGGGCGTGATGTCCGCGATCGCCGACGAGGTGAGCGTGATGCGCCACGGCCTGGTCGTCGAGACGGGTCCGCGCGGCCGGGTCCTCACCGACCCGCGGCACGAGTACACCCGTCAGCTCCTGGACGCGCTCCCCGGAAGGAGCACCGTATGACGACCCGTACGACCCCCCACCCGACGGCCCCTCTCCTCTCGGTCGACGACCTGGTGGTCCAGTACCACCGGCCGGGCGCACCGCCCACCCGGGCCGTCGCCGGGGTCAGCCTCCAGGTGCGGGCGGGTGAAGTCGTGGGCCTGGTCGGAGAGTCGGGCTGCGGCAAGTCCACCCTGGCCCGCGCGGTCTGCGGCCTCACCGCACCCGCCGAAGGCCGGATCACCTACGACGGCACCCTGGTACGCCCGTTGCGGGTGCGCCGCCGCGAACTGGCCCTGACCGGCGTCCAGATGGTCTTCCAGGACCCCTACGGCTCACTCAACCCCCGGCGCCGGGTGGGCTCACAGATCGCCGACGGCATCCGTACGGCGGCCGGGCGGGGCGAGGCGGCGGCCGAAGACACCACCCCGGAGGACCTGTTGACGCGGGTCGGCCTGCCGGCGAGCGCCGCCCAGCGCTACCCGCAGGAGTTCTCCGGCGGCCAACGCCAGCGCATCGCCATCGCCCGCGCACTCGCCGCCCGCCCCCGGCTGCTCGTCGGCGACGAACCGATCTCCGCGCTCGACGCCTCCGCCCAGCTCCAAGTGGCCACACTGATGCGGTCGTTGGCCGTCGAGTCGGGCGCCGGGCTGCTGTTCATCAGTCACGACCTGTCCGTCGTACGGCTGATCGCCGACCGGATCGCCGTGATGTACCTGGGGCGGATCGTGGAGACCGGTCCCACCGCCGAGGTCTGGGCCGACCCGCGCCACCCCTACGCCCGGGCCCTCCTGGCCGCCGTACCGAAGCCGGACGGCGCGGGTGTGCTGCCGGCCGAACTCCCCGGCGACGTACCCGACCCCGCCGACCCACCGAGCGGCTGCCGCTTCCACCCCCGCTGCCCCCAGGCCTTCGACGGCTGCGACCGCGAGGAGCCGCAGTTGATCGCCGGGGGCGTGGCGTGCCGGTTGTACGCGGCCTGAACCGGGCGGACGGTCCGTCTGAGGGTGCTGCCCCTCCCGGCCGGACGGTTCGCCCGGGAGGTACGCAACTCACCTGATCCCCCTGCCACTTCACGGAGAACCGATGTCCGACGACGACCACGCCCACCACCCCGCCGAACCGCTAGCGGACCTGTACCCGGCCGACCGCCTCCAGCGTGCCCGGGAGGCCACGGCCCGAGCCGGTCTGGACGCGCTGCTGATCTCGCCCGGCGCGGACCTGCGCTACCTGACCGGCTACGACGCCCTGCCGCTGGAACGGCTGACCTGCCTGGTCCTGCCCGCCGACGGCGACCCCTTCCTCCTCGTACCGGCCCTGGAGGAACCCGCCGCACAGGCATCCCCGGCCGGTGACCTGGGCATCGAGATCACGGGCTGGGGCGAGACCGAGGACCCCTACGCCCTCGTCGCGGCTCGACTGCCCGCCGGGACCGCCCGCGTCGGCGTCGACAACCGCATGTGGGCGGAGAAGACCATCGCCTTCCGCACCCAACTGCCGGACGTGCGACAGGAGTTGGCCGGAGAGGTGCTGAACGGGCTGCGGATGCGCAAGACCCCGCAGGAGGCGGCCGCCCTGCGCCGGGCCGGTGCGGCCATCGACCGGGTGCACGCCCGCATGGGGGAGTGGCTGCGGGCCGGACGTACCGAACGCGAGGTCGGCCGGGACATCGCGGACGCGATCATCGCCGAGGGGCACGTCCGGGTCGACTTCGTCATCGTCGGCTCCGGCCCGAACAGCGCCAGCCCGCACCACGAACTCTCCGACCGGACGATCCGCCCCGGTGATCCGGTGGTGGTCGACATCGGCGGCACGACCCTGGACGGCTACTGCTCCGACTCCACCCGGGTGTACGCGGTGGGCGAGCCGCCCGCAGGCTTCCGCCGCCTGCACGACGTACTGCTGAGCGCCCAACGGGCCCAGACCGACGCCGTACGACCGGGCATCACGGCCGGTGAACTCGACGCCGTGGGACGGGACTTGATCACCGACGCCGGATACGGCCCGCACTTCATCCACCGCACCGGACACGGCATCGGCCTGGAGAGCCATGAGGAGCCCTACATCGTGACCGGCAACCCGCTCCCGCTCGCACCGGGCATGGCCTTCTCCGTGGAACCCGGCATCTATCTGCCCGGCCGCCACGGAGCGCGGATCGAGGACATCGTGATCTGCACCGAGGAGGGCGGCGAGCGCCTCAACCGCACGCCCCGGGACCTGGTCGTCCTCCCTTGACCCGGCACGAACACCCCACCCAAGGAACCTCCATGACCGCTCCACCGCCCCGTTCCGACTCTCCCGCGGCCGACAGCGGCGCCCGACCGGGTGGCGCGCCCGCCGACCTGGCCGCGGTGTGGACGGTGATCACGGGCATGTACGAGGGCTACACCGCCGGCGATCGTGCGCGCATCGACGCCTTCCTCGATCCACGGGCCACCATCTGGGACTCGGCGACCCCCGAACTCCTCTGCGGCAGAACGGAGTTGAACCGAATCCGGGACGCCCGTCCCATGCCGGACGACGGGCCCGCCGAGACCGGCCTCACCGCGTACGGCCAAGTCGTCGACGTCTTCGGGGACTTGGCGTTGGCCCGCTACTGGCTGCGGGTCGAATTCCGGGCGGCCCCGCCGCAGTTGGCCCGCAACACCGCGGTCCTGCGACGTGCCCGTTCCGACGGCAATTGGCTCGTCGTGCACCTGCACGAGGACATCCAGAGCGTCCCGGAACCGCGTGACAGGTGAGGCGCGGGGGACTGTTCCCTCTACTATGTCGGGGTCCGGTCCGGACGTGTCGTCCGAGGCCTGGTGTCACACCCTGCTGGGCAACGGAGGACATGTCCCGTGCTTTCGCTCGATGGCTCCGACCCATCGCACATAGGCCGCTACCGCCTGGTGGGCAGACTCGGCGAGGGCGGGATGGGAAGGGTGTACCTCGCGCGGTCGCCGGGTGGCCGTCCCGCCGCCGTCAAGGTGATCAACGACCACCTCCGTCATGACGAACACGCCCTCAGCCGGTTCCGCCGCGAGGTGGAGACCCTGGGTACGGTCCGCAGCGCGTACACGGCGTCGCTCATCGACGCGGAGCTGGACACGCCGCCGTACTGGCTGGCCACCGAGTATGTGCCGGGGCCCACGCTCCACGCCGCGGTCGCGACCAACGGACCGCTCCCCGCCGACCTGGCGAGGGTCATGCTGGCCGCCCTGGCCGAGGGGCTGGACGCCATCCACGTCCGCGGTGTGTGGCATCGGGACCTCAAGCCGCAGAACGTGATTCTCTCCGCGACCGGTCCTCAGCTGATCGACTTCGGCATCGCCAGGACCACCGGCACGTCCAACCTGACGCAGGTCGGCGGTGCGATGGGCAGCCCCGGGTTCATCGCGCCGGAGACGATCACGGGCGGTGAGACCGGTCCGGGCGCGGATGTGTTCGCCCTCGGGGCCACGCTGGCGTTCGCCGTCACCGGCCGCCCGCCTTATGGGGACGGGCCGTTCGCGGCCGTGTCCTACCGTTCGGTGCACGGCGAGATCGACCTGCGGGGTGTGGACGCCGGTGTCGCCGAGCTGATCGCGGCCTGCGCGCAGAGCGACCCGGCCCTGCGCCCCACGCCGCATCAGATCGTCGAACTCTGCCGCGCCGAGGCCGATCTGGTCCACCATCCCGCCTACCAACGGGCGCTCGCCGTCGGCTCGTCGACGGATCGGGAACGCGCCGCGACCGTCGCCGACAACGGGTTCGGTGCGCCACCCGTCGCCTCGGACGCGGTGACGGCCGTAGCCCCGCAGGCGGCGGCCATGGACGGCGGCACGCGGGCATCGCACGCCGCCACCCTCCTCGCGCCGAACTCGGGCCATGACAACCCCACGCGGCTGCACGCGGCAGACGCGTATGGCCCATATCCGGCGGGAACCGGTCCGGCTCCCCAGTCGGACGGCGGGGGCACCCGGAGCGAGCGCGGGCGGCGCAGGCTGTGGACCGTCGTCGGCGCGGCCGCGCTGGTCGTCGTCGCCGGCTCCGGGCTGTTCCTGGTCAACACCCTTGACGACAAAGGCCAGGGCAAGAGCAAGGACTCGGCGTCCGCCGACGTCACACCGTCCGCCAGCGCAGGCCGCGCCGCCCAGGTGTCGGCCTCCCCGTCCGAAAGCGGAGCGACGGCGTCTCCTTCCGCCTCAGGCACAGGTGACACCCGCCTGCCCGACGCCGTGGTGGTGAAGGCCCCCTTCACGTTCGAGGTGGGGAAGTTCGTCCAGACCGTGCGCTCGAAACTGATCATGCAGCCGGACGGCAACCTCGTGCTCTACGACGCGGCCGGAACGGCACACTGGGCGAGCCAGACCCAGGGCGCGGGCAACACGGCCACGTTCCAGGCGGACGGCAACCTCGTGGTCTACGACGCTCAGCACCAGGCGCTGTGGAGCAGCAACACGCAAGGTGCCACCGGGGCCGTGCTCAAGGTGCTGGAGGACGGCAACATGGTCATAGCGACGGACGCGGCGGTCGTCTGGCAGACCGATACCGCGAGTTGAGGGCTTGGACGGCGCACGGCCGACGAGACGAACTCGGCTGACGGCCGGCTGAGTTGTCGCCCTCTGGGCCGGTCCGGAAGATCATGCGAGAGTGGGCGCATGACGGCACCAGAAGCCACAATCATGGCGGTCGACGAGGTCGAGGAACTCGCGGTCGACGGGCTGCGATGGCTGATCAGGGCGGGGCGGGAGACCTCCGGAGGAGGCCTCGCCTGGTCGAGAAAGCCCTCGGACGACGAGCCGAACCCGTCCCTCTACAGCGGTACCGCCGGGAACGTCCCCGTGCTCCTGGAGGCGTGGCGGCACTTCGGCGACGACTCCTACGCCGACGCGGCCCTGCGAGCGGGCCGCAGTCTCGCGGATACCGTCGACGGCGCCGAAGACGACTCCCTCTACTTCGGCCGCACCGGAATGGCCCTCGTCCTGCGGACCCTGCACGAAGAACTGGGCGACTCGGCCGCCGGTGCCGCCGCCGACCGTGCGCTGGAACTCGTGCGGTCACGCTTCGACGGGACCCGCTGGGGCACGCTGTTCGAGCTGATGGGCGGCAACGCGGGGATCGGCCTCGGCGCACTCCTGGCCGGTGACCCGGAACTGGCCGTCCTCGCCATGGAGCCGTACCTGCGGACGGCGGAGCAGACGCCGGCGGGCGTCCACTGGCCCCACCGCACGGGCATCGAATCCCGCCTGCACCACATCTCGCACGGCACACTCGGCATCGTCGTGGGGCTCGCCAGGGTCGGCGTGGCCACCGGCCGCCCGGACCTGGTCGAACTCGCGCTGGCCGGCGCCGCGGACGTCGTGTCGCGCGACGAGGCGGGGCCGGAAGGCTTCCTGGTCCGGCACTCCACCCCGCAGTACCGCCCCGATGTGATCGAGCCCGTCAGTTACGGCTGGTGCCACGGCCCGGCGGGCGACGCCCAGGTCTTCCGGCTCCTGCGGGACATCACGACCGACCCGGCCTGGTCCGCCCTCGCCGACCGCTGCTGGCACACGGTCACCCACTCCGGCCTGCCCCGGCGGCTGCGCCCCCGCTTCTGGGACAACAACGGCCGCTGCTGCGGCACGGCGGGCGTCCTCGCCCTGGCCTGCGACCGGATCGCCGAGCAGAAGGAACAGCGGCAACAGCGGGACCCGTACGACTTCGCCCACGTCCTCGTCGCGGACCTGGCCGCCCGCGCGATCCGGGACAGCGACGGCGTCCGCTGGTCCAATGTCGAACACCGCGCCACACCGAGCGACCTCGAACCGTGCACCGGGTGGGCGATGGGCAACGCGGGCATCGTCCGCGAACTCCTGCGCTTCGTACGGCTCGGCCGAGGAGGCGATCCCGGCTACGCGTTCGCCTGGCCGGACCAGCCACCGGTGCACGCCCAGGCCGGGAGCCGCCGCTAGCGGACCCGCGCCACTGCCGCGTAGATCCCGCTGCCCTCCGGGGCCTCCTCCGACGCCGGCGGGTTCCACTCCGTCGCCGTCACCAGGCCGGGCTGCACCAGGTCGAGGCCGTCGAAGAAGCGCTCCACCTCCGGGCGGGTGCGGAAGCCGAGTTTGATGCCGCCCTTGGCGTACTCGGCGGTGACCTGCGCGGCGAGTTCCGGGTAGAGGTCGGACGCGGCGTGGGAGAGGACCAGGTAGCTGCCGGACGGCAGGGTCGCGACGAGATTGCGGACGATACCGTGGGCGTCCTGCTCGTCCGGGATGAAGTGCATCAGCGCGATCAGCGAGAGGGCGATCGGGCGGGTGAAGTCCAGGACGTGGCGGGCGTGTTCGACGATGAGCTCAGGCTCGCGCACGTCGGCCTGGATGTAGTCCGTGACCCCGTCGGCGTGGCTGATCAGCAGCGCCTCGGCGTGCCGCAGGACGATCGGGTCGTAGTCGGTGTACACGACCTTCGCCGTCGGCACGGTCCGCTGGACGATCTGGTGCAGGTTGGGCTCGGTGGGGATGCCCGTGCCGATGTCCAGGAACTGGTCGACGCCCTGGCCGGCGAGCCACGTCGCCGCGCGGTGCATGAACTCACGGTTCTGCCGCGCCGCGTCCCTCGCCTCCGGTGGCAGCTTCTCCCCTACGGCCTCGTCGACCGGGTAGTTGTCCTTGCCGCCGAGCAGCCAGTCGTAGACCCGCGCGGGATGTGCCTTGCCGGTGTCGATCTGCGGTGACGGCTTGGGGTCGGTCGTCATGGCAACTCCATCGCGGCGGGTGAGAGGGACACAGAGGAGAACAGAGGAGAAGGGTGAGGCTCGCTCTCGATCATCGTACTCGGGGTGTTCCATGTGGCCTGTGGGGGAGGGCAGTTGAGGTCTGTGCTCCCGTCAACTCGTCTCTCGTCCGTGCAGGCCGTCGAAGAGGATGGTCGTCAGGGCGTCGGCCAGCGTCTCCACGGTCAGGTCGCGGTCGGGGCGGTACCACTCCACGAGGGAGTTGACGGTGCCGAACAGCAGCCGGCCGGCGAGGTGCGGGTCGATGTCCGCCCGTATGCCGCCCTCGGCCGCCGCCCGGGTCATCAACTCGGCCACCCGGTGGTCGAATTCACGGCGCCGGGCGAGTGCCCGCTGCTCCACCTCGCTGTTGCCGTGCAGACGCAACAGCAAGGTGACGTACGGCAGTTCGGCGGCCAGCACCTCGACGCTGCGGTGGATGATGCGCTTCATCCGGGCGGTCGCGGTCGAGGTCGTGCCCAGGGCTCCGCTGCCGCCGTCCTGGTCCCCGGCCTCCTCGTCCAGCACAGCGAACAGCGCGTCCAGCGCGCGGTTGACCGCGAGTTCGAGGAGTTCCTCCTTGCCGGACACGTGGTGGTAGATGCTCGACTTGCTGAGGCCCAGGCGCCGGGCCAGTTCCTCCATGCCGGTGCCGTCGTAGCCGCGTTCGTTGAAGACCACGACGGCGACCTCCAGCAGCGAGTCGCGGTCGTAGGCGGGACGGCCGTGGCGGCCGGCCGGGTTCTGCACAGGTGTCCTGGTCACCGGTCCATTGTGACAAGGCCGGCGACCGCGCCGGGCGGAACGGCCTCGGATGTCACTGCTCGCGCAGATCCTTGACCCGGCGGATCTTGCCCACCGAGCGCTCCAGGGTCTCCGGATCGACGATCTCCACCGCCACGGTCACGCCCACGCCGTCCTTGACGCCCTTGACGATCGACGCGGCGGCGGCCGCCCGCTGCTCGGGGTCGGTGCCGGGGCGGGCCTCGGCGCGGACCGTCATGTGGTCCATGCGGCCGCGCCGGCTGAGCTGGATCGTGAAGTGCGGGGCGACGGCCGGGGTGCGCAGCAGGATCTCCTCGATCTGGCTGGGGAAGACGTTCACCCCGCGCAGGATGATCATGTCGTCGCAGCGGCCGGTGATCTTCTCGATGCGCCGGAAGGCCGGGCGGGCGGTGCCGGGGAGGAGCCGGGTCAGGTCGCGGGTGCGGTAGCGGATGATCGGCAGGGCCTCCTTGGTGAGGGAGGTGAAGACCAGTTCGCCGCTGTCGCCGTCGGGCAGCACCTCGTCGGCGATCGGGTCGACGATCTCCGGGTAGAAGTGGTCCTCCCACACGTGCAGGCCGTCCTTGGTCTCCACGCACTCCTGCGCGACTCCGGGGCCGATCACCTCCGACAGGCCGTAGATGTCGACCGCGTGGATGTCCATGCGTTCTTCGATCTCGCGGCGCATCTCCTCCGTCCACGGCTCGGCACCGAAGATGCCCACCTTGAGGGAGCTGGTGCGTGGGTCGACGCCCTGGCGCTCGAACTCGTCGAGGAGGGTGAGCATGTAGGACGGGGTGACCATGATGATCTCGGGCTTGAAGTCCTGGATGATCTGCACCTGGCGGGCGGTCATGCCGCCGGAGGCGGGGATCACCGTGCAGCCCGCGCGCTCGGCACCGTAGTGGGCACCCAGACCACCGGTGAACAACCCATAGCCGTACGACACATGGATCTTGTGGCCGGGGCGGCAGCCGGCCGCGCGGATCGAGCGGGCCACCACGTCCGCCCACATGGAAAGGTCGTTCTCCGTGTAGCCGACGACCGTGGGGCGGCCGGTGGTGCCGCTGGAGGCGTGGACACGGCGGACCTGGTCCATGGGGACGGCGAACATGCCGAAGGGATACGTGTCCCGCAGGTCGGCCTTGGTGGTGAAGGGGAACCGGGCCAGATCGTCGAGGGTGCGACAGTCGCCGGGTTTGACACCGGCCTCGTCGAACTTCCTGCGGTACAGCTCCACGTTGTCGTAGGCGTGCCTCAACGTGGCCTGGAGTAGGCCGAGTTGGTGCTCACGCAGCTCCTCGCGGCTCAGGCGCTCGGCGGCGTCCAGCAACCCGTCGGGGAGCGGTTCCCCGAGGCGCGGACTCACGGGCGGCGAAGCCGGTGAGGCCGCCGGGGCTGTCAGGTCGCTGCTCATGGAGACTCCTTCGTCTTCGCGCTGTTGATCATGCGGCTGCGGCCGCGGAACTCCGCGATCACCTGGTCGCCGCGCATCACGCTCACGTCGTAGATGCCGCTGCGGCCGAACCGGGTGCGCTCCGTGGCGGTCGCCACCAGGACGTCGCCCTCGTACGCCGGGGCGACGAAGTCGATGTCGGCCGCGGCGGCCACGGTCACCGGGCCGTGGCTGTTGCAGGCACAGGCGAAGGCGGAGTCGGCGAACAGGAACAGATAGCCGCCGTGCGCGGTCCTGTGTCCGTTGACCATGGCCGGGGTCACGGTCATGCGGAGCACGGCGGTCCCTTCGCCGTGCTCGACGAGCTCTATCCCGAGAGCCCGGGACGCCTCGTCCGCGGCGAACATCCTCGCCGTCGGACCGGAGGCCGTGTCAGCGGCCTGCGTCATTTTCCACCACCTTGTGGACCGACCGAACATTCGGTTAGCGTGCGTCACGGCCAAGTAATCCAGCAACACCACTGCCTGTCAAGAGGTGGAACGCATGCCCCAGACCAGCTCCGAGCTGCCCGACTTCTTCTCCCACCATCGCGCCCTGCTGGAACAGGCGGTCGCCGCGACCGCGAGTCGTGACCACTGGACGCCGTACCCGGAGACACCCAGCAAGTCGGTCTACGGCGAGGACGCGGCCAAGCACGGCGAAGCCGCATTCGAGGAGCGGCTCGGCAGGTCCTTCGAGCTGGCGGGGCATCCCGGTGACGGGCGCGTCCAGGCCGCCGAGACCTCTCCGTACGGCTTCGAGCTGGGCATCTCCTACCCCCGCGTCACACCGGACGAGGCGGTGGCCGCAGCCCTGGCGGCCACCGGACCCTGGCGCGACGCGGGCCCCGACACCCGCGCCGGTGTCGCCGCCGAGATCCTGGCCCGGCTGAACGCGGCGAGCTTCGAGATCGCGCACGCCGTGCAGCACACCACCGGACAGGCCTTCGTCATGGCGTTCCAGGCGGGCGGCCCGCACGCGCAGGACCGGGGTCTGGAGGCCGTCGCGTACGCCTGGGCCGAGCAGAAGCGGCACCCGGCCGCGGCCCGCTGGAGCAAGCCGCAGCGCAAGGGCGGCCCGCTGGTCCTGGACAAGAAGTTCACCCCGGTCGGCCGCGGGGTGTCGCTGCTGATCGCCTGCAACACCTTCCCGACCTGGAACGGCTACCCGGGCCTGTTCGCCAGCCTGGTCACCGGCAACCCGGTCGTGGTCAAGCCGCACCCGGGCGCCGTCCTCCCCCTCGCCCTCACCGTGCGGATCGCCCGCGAGGTACTGGCCGAGGCGGGCTTCGACCCGAACCTCGTGATCCTCGCCGCCGAGGAGCCCGGAGGCCGTAGCGCCGCCGTCCTCGCGCTGCACCCCGACGTCCGGATCATCGACTTCACCGGCTCGACGGAGTTCGGCGACTGGCTGGAGGCCAACGCCCGCCAGGCCCTCGTCCACACCGAGAAGGCCGGCCTCAACACCGTCGTCCTCGACTCCACCGACGACTACCGCGGCCTGCTCGGCAACCTCGCCTTCTCGCTGGCCCTCTACAGCGGCCAGATGTGCACCACCCCGCAGAACCTCCTGATCCCGCGCGACGGCATCACCACCGACCAAGGCCCGCGCACCGCCGGCGAGTTCGCCGCCGACCTCGGCGCGGCACTCGACAAACTGCTCGGCGACCCCGCCCGCGCCGCCGGCACCCTCGGCGCGATCGTCAACGACGGCGTACGGGACCGCCTGGAAAAGGCCGCCACGGTCGGTCGTACGGTGCGCGCCTCGACGCCCGTCGAACACCCCGAGCACCCGAAGGCCGTCGTCCGTACGCCGCTGGTGGCCCGCCTCGACGCCGAGGACGACCGGGAGACGTACACCCGGGAATGGTTCGGGCCGGTGTCGTTCGTCATCGGCACCGACTCCACCGAGCACAGTCTGCGGATCCTGCGCGAGACGGTGCGGGCGCACGGCGCGCTGACCGCCGCCGTCCACTCCACCAGTGAACTGGTGCTGGACGCGGCCGAGTTGGCCGCCCTCGACGCGGGTGTGCATCTCTCGGAGAACCTCACCGGCGGTGTCTTCGTCAACCAGTCCGCCGCGTTCAGCGACTTCCACGGCAGCGCCGCCAACCCGGCCGCCAGCGCCACCCTGTCCGACCCCGCGTTCGTCACCGGCCGCTTCGCGACCCTCCAGTCGCGCCGGCCCGCCCCCGCCGAGGAGACCCCCGATGCCTGAGCCGTCCCCCGACGAGGTCTATCTGATCGACGGGGCCCGCACCCCGCAGGGCCGCTACGGCGGTGCCCTCGCCTCCGTACGACCCGACGACCTCGCGGCCCTGGTCGTCGGCGAGGCGGTCCGGCGGGCCGGAATCCCGGCCCAGGAGGTCGACGAGGTGATCCTCGGCGCCGCCAACCAGGCCGGTGAGGACAACCGTGACGTGGCGCGGATGGCCGTACTGCTGGCCGGGCTGCCGCACACCGTGCCCGGTTACACCGTCAACCGGCTGTGCGCCTCCGGCCTGACCGCCGTCGCCTCGGCCGCCCAGGTCATCCGCGCCGGAGAAGCGGACCTCGTCGTCGCGGGCGGCGTGGAGTCGATGACCCGCGCCCCCTGGGTCATGGCCAAGCCCGGCACCCCGTGGGCCAAGCCAGGGGAGGTGCACGACACCTCGCTCGGCTGGCGCTTCACCAATCCGCGCTTCGCCGCTCAGCAGACCCTGACGATGGGGGAGACGGCCGAGGAGGTCGCCGCGCTCGACGGCATCACCCGCGCCGAGTCCGACGCGTTCGCGCTGCGCAGCCATCAACGGGCCGTCGCCGCCCAGGAGTCGGGCCGCTTCGACCGGGAGATCGTGCCGGTCGCGGTCAAGGACGGCGAGGTGACACGGGACGAGGGTCCGCGCCCCGGCACCACGCTGGAGAAGCTCGGCTCCCTGCGCACCATCTTCCGCGAGGGCGGCATCGTCACCGCCGGTTCCTCCTCACCGCTGTCCGACGGCGCTGCCGCGCTGGTGGTCGCGAGCGGGGCGGCCGTCCGACGCCACGGGCTCACCCCGAGGGCGCGGATCGTCACCTCCGCCTCGGCCGGGGTGCAGCCCCACATCATGGGCCTCGGCCCGGTCCCCGCCACGGAGAAGGCCCTCGCCCGCGCTGGTTGGCAGACCGCCGACCTGGACGCCGTCGAGCTGAACGAGGCTTTCGCCGCGCAGGCCCTCGCCGTCACGCGCCGCCTCAAGCTGGACGAGGAGAAGGTCAACGCCGACGGAGGCGCCATCGCGCTCGGCCATCCGCTCGGGTGCTCCGGCGCCCGTATCCTGCTCACCCTGCTGGGCAGGCTGGAGCGCGAGAACGGCCGCCGGGGACTGGCCACGCTGTGCGTGGGTGTCGGGCAGGGCGTGGCGATGCTCGTGGAGCGGGTATGAGCGCGCCCGACACTGACACCGGCCTGAGCGCCTCCGACACCGGTGACTACGAGACCCTCCTCGTCGAGGAGCGCGCCGACCGCGTCGTAGTCACCCTGAACCGCCCCGAGGCCCGCAACGCCATCAGCGGCCTGATGATCCGCGAACTGCACGCAGTCTGCGACCAGTTGGAGCAGAACCCCAAGCTGCTCCTGCTCACCGGACACGGCGGCGTCTTCGCGGGCGGGGCCGACATCGCGGAGTTGCTCGCACGCGGGCGGGACGAGGCCCTGCGGGGCATCAACAGCCGCCTCTTCGAGCGTGTACGCCGGCTGCCCGATGCCGACCCTCGCCGCGGTGGACGGCTGGGCGCTGGGCGGCGGCGCCGAGCTGTCGTACGCCTGCGACCTCCGTATCGCCGGACCGGACGCCGTCTTCGGCAACCCGGAGCCCGGGCTCGGCATCCTCGCCGCGGCCGGTGCCTGCTGGCGGCTGCCCGAGCTGGTCGGCGAGTCCATCGCCAAGCAGGTGCTGCTCGCCGGACGGAACCTCGACGCGCCCGCCGCCCTGGCCGCCGGGCTGGTCATCGACGTCGTACCGGCGGACAAGCTGCTGGACGAGGCCCACGCGCTGCTCGACCGCATGGCCCGCTCCTCGGCCACCGCCCTCCGGCTCACCAAGCTCGTCGTCGACTCGCCCGGCGCCCACCCGGTCGCCGACGACCTCGCGCAGGCCGTGCTCTTCGAGGGGCAGGACAAGAGGGACCGTATGACGCGCTTCTTGAATAAGAGGAGCTTGGAGACGAGGAGCAGCCAAGCATGAGCCCAACACCCCACTCAGCGCCCGCAGTTGTCGGTGTGATCGGCGGCGGCCGGATGGGCGCCGGGATCGCGCAGTCCTTCGCGGCCGCCGGTTCGTCCGTGACCGTCGTGGAGAGCGGCGAGGCCGCCTCGGCCGCCGCGCTGGACCGCGTCGCCACCGGGCTCAAGCGGGCCGCCGAGCGCGGCCTGCTCAGCGAACCCGCCGAGCAGGTGCTCGCCCGCGTCACCATGGCGGACTCCGTCGACGGCCTGCCCGCCGACGCCGATCTGGTCGTCGAGGCCGTTCCCGAGGACGCCGGGCTCAAGGCCCGCGTGCTCGCGGCGGCCGAGCGGGCGGTGGGCGCGACGACCGTGCTGGCCACCAACACCAGCTCCCTGTCCGTCACCGAACTCGCCACCGTGCTCACCCGGCCCGGCCGCTTCCTGGGCATGCACTTCTTCAACCCGGTGCCCGCCTCCGCCCTTATCGAGATCGTCGTCGCACCGCACACCGAGGCCGCTGTCGTCAGCGCCGCCCTCGACTGGACCCACGCCCTCGGGAAGAAGGACGTGACCGTCAAGGACTCGCCCGGGTTCGCCAGCAGCCGCCTCGGACTGGCGCTCGGCCTGGAGGCGATCCGCATGGTCGAGGAGGGCGTCGCCGCGCCGGAGGCGATCGACGACGCGATGAGCCTCGGCTACAAGCACCCCATGGGGCCGCTGCGCCTCACCGACCTGGTCGGCCTCGACGTACGCCTGGCCATCGCCGAGTACCTGCACTCCACCCTCGGCGAGCGCTTCGCCCCACCACAGCTGTTGCGCGACAAGGTCGCACGCGGTGAGCTGGGCCGAAAGACGGGACAGGGGTTCTACGAGTGGAAGTGAGCGGATCCTCGGATGGCGTCGGCTACCGCCTGGACGCCGGTGTCGCCACCATCGAGCTGCGCAGGCCCGCGCTCGATGTCGCCCTGCGCGATGGGCTGTTGGCCGCCGTACGGCAGGTGGGCAGCGACGGGACGGCTGTTCGTGCCGTGCTGCTCACCGCGCAGGGCAAGCACTTCTGCGTAGGACAGGACCTCAAGGAACATGCCCGCGCGCTGGAGAACGGGCCCGCAGCGGCCTTCGCCTGCGTACGGAACGAGTACAACCCCCTGGTGGAGGCGCTGCACGCGCTGACCCAGCCGGTCGTCGTGGCCGTCGAGGGCGTGTGTGTCGGGGCCGGGCTCGGGCTGGCGCTCTGCGCGGATGTGCGGGTCGCGGCCGAGGGGGCCCGGTTCGCCACGGCGTTCACCGGGATCGGGCTGGCCGCCGACAGCGGGCTGAGCGGTGCGCTGGCGCAGGCGGTGGGTCCGTCGCGGGCCGCCGCGCTGATGCTGCTCGGGGATCGGTTCGGCGCGGAGGACGCGTTGCGGTGGGGCATGGTGCACCGGGTCGTACCTGACGGTGACGCTGCCGCGGAGGGGCTGGCCCTCGCCCGGCGGCTGGCCGCCGGGCCCACCGTCGCGTACGCGGAGGTCAAGGCGCTGTTGCGGGACGCGCCCGGCGCGAGCCTCGCCGCCGTGCTGGAGCGGGAGGCGGCGGCGCAGGAGCGGCTGGGGGCGACGCGGGACCACCGGGCCGCCGTAGAGGCGTTTCTCGCTCGGGCGGAGCCGTCGTTCGAGGGCCGGTGAGAGGGCTGGTGACCAGCCATTCACCCGGCAGGTCTTGCCTCGCCGGGGGAAACCCATCAGACTAGGTACCGAACGAATGGTCGGTAGGGAAGTTGGTGTGTCGATGACCAGCACAGGCACGGAGGCGTCAGCCGCCGGCTGGGACGAAGCGCGGCTCTCGGAGCAGTTCGATGCCACGATCGCGAAGGACCAGCGGATCGAGCCCCGCGACTGGATGCCCGACGGCTATCGCAAGACGTTGATCCGGCAGATCGCGCAGCACGCCCACTCCGAGATCATCGGGATGCAGCCGGAGGGCGACTGGATCACCCGCGCCCCCTCCTTGCGCCGCAAGGCGATCCTCTTCGCGAAGGTGCAGGACGAGGCCGGACACGGACTGTATCTGTACTCGGCCGCCGAGACCCTGGGCGCGGACCGCGCGGAGCTGACCGAGGCGCTGATCGAGGGCCGGCAGAAGTACTCGTCGATCTTCAACTACCCGACGCCGACCTTCGCCGACGTCGGCGTGATCGGCTGGTTCGTGGACGGCGCGGCGATCTGCAACCAGGTGCCGCTGTGCCGCTGTTCGTACGGGCCGTACGCGCGGGCCATGGTCCGGGTGTGCAAGGAGGAGTCCTTCCACCAGCGCCAGGGCTACGAGTTGCTGCTCACGATGATGCGTGGCACGGACGCGCAGCGGGCCATGGTCCAGGACGCCGTGGACCGTTGGTGGTGGCCGTCGCTGATGATGTTCGGCCCGCCCGACGACGACTCGCCCAACTCGGCGCGCTCCATGGCCTGGAAGATCAAGCGGCACAGCAACGACGAACTGCGCCGGCGCTTCGTGGACATGACGGTCCCGCAGGCGGAGAAGCTCGGAGTCACCCTGCCCGACCCGGAGTTGAGCTGGAACGCCGAGCGCGGCCACCACGACTTCGGCACCCCGGACTGGTCCGAGTTGCAGCGCGTGATCAGCGGCGACGGACCGCGCAACGCCGAGCGGGTCTCCCGCCGCCGGGTCGCCCACGAGGAGGGCGCCTGGGTCAGGGAGGCGGCCACCGCCCACGCGGCCAAGCAGGCCGCCCATGCACGGACAACCGCCCGTACACAGAAATCCGAAGGAGCGGCGGCATGACGCAGGACTGGCCCCTGTACGAGGTGTTCGTCCGCGGAAAGCGCGGCCTGAACCACGTCCACGTCGGCTCGCTGCACGCCGCCGACGACGCCATGGCCCTCACCCACGCCCGCGACCTCTACACGCGGCGCAACGAGGGCGTGTCCATCTGGGTCGTCCGCTCGGAGCACATCGCCGCCTCGACCCGCGACGAGAAGGACCCGTTCTTCGCGCCGAGCGCCGACAAGGTCTACCGCCACCCGACGTTCTACGACATCCCCGACGACGTCCCCCACATCTAGGAGCAGGGAATGAGTGACGACCACGTCTATCTGTCCCTGGCCGAGGGACACGACGACAGCGACGCCCGCTGGGCGTTCGGCACCGGCTTCGAGGACCCGCTCCACGGCATCGACCAGACCGTGCCGGACGGGACGGACTCCGCTCAACTCGCCGCGTTGTGCCTGGCACTTGGCGACGACGCACTCGTGAGCGCGCAGCGGCTGGCCCAATGGTGCACGGCCGCACCGGAGTTGGAGGAGGAGGTGGCGCTGGCCAACATCGGGCTCGACCTGCTCGGCCAGACCCGCCTGCTCTACGCGCGTGCCGGTCAGGTCGACGGCACCGGACGCGACGAGGACGCCTACGCCTACTTCCGCGACGCCGACGACTTCCGCAACGTACGGCTGGCCGAACTCCCCAACGGAGACTTCGCGTTCTCGATCACCCGGCTGCTGGTGCTCTCCTCCTGGCGGCTCGCCCTCTTCGAGCGGCTCGCCGTCACGACACGGGATCCGGTGCTCGCCGCCATCGCCGCGAAGGGCGTCAAGGAGCTCGCGTACCACCGCCAGTACTCCGCCGAGTGGGTCGTCCGGCTGGGCGACGGCACCGAGGAGTCGCAGCGGCGGATGCGGGACGCGCTGGCCGACATCGCGCCGTACGTGGACGAACTCTTCGCGGGGGACGGAGATGAACTCCTTGCGGGGGATGGTGAGTTGAGGGCTGACGTCCTGGCCGTGCTCCGCCAGGTCACCGACGCCGCCGGGCTCGCCCTGCCCGAGGCGGCACCGGTCCCCGGACACGGCCGCGACGGCGACCACACCGACCACCTGGCTCCGCTGCTGGCCGAACTCCAGAGCGTGGCCCGCGCCCACCCGGAGGCGACATGGTGACCACCCTGCTCGACGCGCGGCGCGCCCGGAACGTCGCCGCGCAGGTGTCCGACCCCGAGATGCCCATGCTCACCCTCGCCGACCTCGGGGTGCTGCGCGGGGTGGAGATCGAGGCGGACGGCACGGTCGTCGCGAGCCTGACACCCACCTACTCTGGCTGCCCCGCCATGGCCGAGATGCGCGCCGAGGTGGCCGCGCGGCTGCGGGACGCCGGGTACGCGCGCGTGGAGATCCGCACGGTCCTCGACCCGCCCTGGACCACCGACTGGATCACCCCGGCAGGCCGCCGCAAGCTCGCCGAACACGGCATCGCCCCGCCGGGTGCCGCCCCCCGCGGCCCGATCACGCTCACGCTGACGCCGACCCGCCGTACGGTGGCGTGCCCCCGCTGCGGATCGGCGGACACCGAGGAGACCTCGCACTTCGCCGCGACCTCCTGCAAAGCCCTGTGGCGGTGCCGCGCCTGCCGCGAGCCGTTCGAGTACGTCAAGGAGATCTGATGGCGAGCCCCCAACGCCTGCTCGCGGCGAGCCCCCAGCGCTCGGCCGTGACGGGCCTCCGGCTCCTGCCCGGGGAGAGTCCTCAACTCCCGCGCGTGGCTGTGCTCCCGCGCCGGCTGGCGGAGAGTCCTCAACTCCCGCGCGAGGCGGGCCTCCTCACCGAGGCGCACGACGCCGGCCTCACGGTGATCGTCAAGGAGGGCATGGCCAACGGCAGGCTGGCGGAGCCGTACGCACCGGACGCCCTGAAGGCCGTGGCCGAGGAGACGGCACTGGGCGCG
>NZ_JBLTJC010000179.1:0-20394 GCF_048158785.1 Streptomyces colwelliae
GTGTCGGCTCGGGTGGGCGAGGGGGCGTACCCCTTCGGCGCAGGTCGGTATTCAGCACAGGCCAGCACAATCAGCCCGTCCGGCGTCTGAGGACGAGGCCGAAGGCCGACAGGGGGGTTTGGGGGCGCAGTCCCCAAGACGGCAACACCAGCACAGGCCCGCCACACAGCTCAGGGCGACGTCGAAATTCGGCTCAAGCGCCGCGGGCATTGGCACTCCGCTTGACCGAGTGCTAATCGCAGTCATAGTCTCAGGTCTGGCACTCCCCCCTGGAGAGTGCCAATAGCGACGGGCAGGTCCGGCACCCGCGACGACGGATCCACCTGGTCGCCACCTCAGACAGTTAACCCCGTGAGATCTCCGAAGGGGGAGGTCGGATCGTGACGACCACCAGCTCCAAGGTTGCCATCAAGCCGCTTGAGGACCGCATTGTGGTCCAGCCGCTCGACGCCGAGCAGACCACGGCCTCTGGCCTGGTCATCCCGGACACGGCCAAGGAGAAGCCCCAGGAGGGCGTCGTCCTGGCCGTGGGCCCGGGCCGCTTCGAGAACGGCGAGCGTCTTCCGCTCGACGTGAAGACCGGCGACATCGTGCTGTACAGCAAGTACGGCGGCACCGAAGTGAAGTACAGCGGCGAGGAGTACCTCGTCCTCTCGGCCCGCGACGTGCTCGCGATCATCGAGAAGTAATTCGCTTCACGCATATTCAGTATGTGAGCTACGCCCCTGGCCCCCGCGACCTTATGAAGCCGGGCGTCAGGGGCGTAGTTCGTTTCACCCACGTTTTCCGAGAGGGCTGAACCGCTCCCATGGCGAAGATCCTGAAGTTCGACGAGGACGCCCGTCGCGCCCTCGAGCGCGGCGTCAACAAGCTTGCCGACACGGTCAAGGTGACGATCGGCCCCAAGGGCCGCAACGTCGTCATCGACAAGAAGTTCGGCGCCCCCACCATCACCAACGACGGCGTCACCATCGCCCGCGAGGTCGAGCTCGACGACCCGTACGAGAACCTCGGTGCCCAGCTGGTGAAGGAGGTGGCGACCAAGACCAACGACATCGCGGGTGACGGCACCACCACCGCCACCGTGCTCGCCCAGGCGCTCGTCCGCGAGGGCCTGCGCAACGTCGCCGCGGGTGCCTCCCCGGCCGCCCTGAAGAAGGGCATCGACGCCGCCGTCAAGGCCGTGTCCGAGGAGCTCCTCGCGACCGCCCGTCCGATCGACGACAAGGCCGACATCGCCGCCGTGGCCGGTCTGTCCGCGCAGGACAGCCAGGTCGGCGAGCTCATCGCCGAGGCGATGGACAAGGTCGGCAAGGACGGTGTCATTACCGTCGAGGAGTCCAACACCTTCGGTCTGGAGCTGGACTTCACCGAGGGCATGGCCTTCGACAAGGGCTACCTGTCGCCGTACTTCGTGACGGACCAGGAGCGCATGGAAGCGGTCCTCGAGGACCCGTACATCCTCATCCACCAGGGCAAGATCAGCTCCATCCAGGATCTGCTGCCGCTGCTGGAGAAGGTCATCCAGGCCAACGCCTCCAAGCCGCTGCTGATCATCGCCGAGGACGTCGAGGGCGAGGCCCTGTCGACCCTGGTCGTGAACAAGATCCGCGGCACGTTCAACGCGGTCGCGGTCAAGGCCCCCGGCTTCGGTGACCGCCGCAAGGCGATGCTCGGCGACCTCGCCACCCTCACCGGCGGTCAGGTCATCGCCGAGGAGGTCGGCCTCAAGCTCGACCAGGTCGGCCTGGACGTGCTGGGCTCCGCCCGCCGCGTGACGGTCACCAAGGACGACACGACCGTCGTCGACGGTGCCGGCGACTCCTCCGAGGTCGCGGGCCGCGTCAACCAGATCAAGGCCGAGATCGAGAACACCGACTCCGACTGGGACCGCGAGAAGCTCCAGGAGCGCCTCGCGAAGCTGGCCGGCGGCGTGTGCGTGATCAAGGTCGGCGCCGCCACCGAGGTGGAGCTCAAGGAGAAGAAGCACCGTCTGGAGGACGCCATCTCCGCGACCCGCGCCGCGGTCGAGGAGGGCATCGTCTCCGGTGGTGGCTCCGCTCTGGTGCACGCCGCCAAGGTCCTCGAGGGCAACCTCGACAAGACCGGCGACGAGGCCACCGGTGTCGCCGTCGTGCGCCGCGCGGTCGTCGAGCCGCTGCGCTGGATCGCCGAGAACGCCGGTCTTGAGGGCTACGTCATCACCGCCAAGGTCGCCGACCTGGAGCCCGGCCAGGGCTTCAACGCCGCGACCGGCGAGTACGGCGACCTGGTCAAGGCCGGCGTCATCGACCCGGTCAAGGTCACCCGCTCCGCCCTGGAGAACGCCGCCTCCATCGCCTCCCTGCTCCTCACGACCGAGACCCTGGTCGTCGAGAAGAAGGAAGAGGAGGAGCCGGCCGCCGCTGGTCACAGCCACGGCCACTCCCACTGACGCGAGTCGGTGAACCCGTAGTACGTGTACGTCGAAGGCCCGGCGCCCCTCAGGGGGAGCCGGGCCTTCGCGTTCCACCGAAACCTTCGTCACCGAGCCCGCCCCCACCGGGGCGGCTGCCGTCACTGCGGCCCGTACTTCCGCCCGGTCTTCGAGGTGACCCCGCCCAGCACCGCCTGCGGAGTGATCTTCACCAGGCCCATCAGCGCCTTGTAGCGCGGGTCCGGGATCGACAGCGTCTTGCCGCGCGCCAGATCCGCGAGCGCCGCCGCGACCAGCTTGTCCGCGTCGAGCCACATCCAGTTCGGGATGTTGTCGGTGCCCATCCCGGCCCGCTCGTGGAACTCGGTCCGCACGAATCCGGGCGCCAGCGCCATCAGCCGTACGCCCGTACCGGCCAGGTCCTTGGCCGCGCCCTGCGTGAACTGCACGACCCACGCCTTCGACGCGCCGTACGTCCCGCGCGGTACGAAGGCCGCCACCGACGCCACGTTGACCACCCCGCCGCGCCCGCGCTCACGCATCGCCTCGGTCGCCGCGCTGGTCAGCCGCAGCACCGCCTCGCAGTGCACCTTGAGCATCTTCAGCTCGTCGGCCATGGACACGTCGAGGTAGCGGCCCTTGTTGCCGAAGCCCGCGTTGTTGACCAGCAGGTCGACGGGGTTCTTGCGGTCGGCGAGGCGGGCGGCGACCGTGTCGATGCCCTTGTCCGTGGCCAGGTCGGCGGTGAGCACCTCCGCCTCGATGCCGTGCCGGTCGTGCAGTTCGGTCGCCTGCTCCCCGAGCCGCTGGGTGTTCCGCGCCACCAGCACGAGGTTGTGTCCGTCCGCCGCGAGCCGCCGCGCGAACGCGGCACCGATCCCCGCGGTCGATCCCGTAATCAATGCCGTTGTCATGGCGCAAGATTAGTGACCCGGAGCGAGCCGGTCCGATCTCTGCACAGGCCCTCCCGATCCGTGACGAACACGTGTCGAACAGCGTGTCGAACGGGCCGTGACGGCGGGTCAGCCCGGGTGCTCCGCGACATATTTCCGGGCCTGCGCGAGGGACTCCGGATGCAACGCCTCGCCCGCCGGGAGCAGCCGCGGCAGCAGTTCCCGCTCGGTCGTCACGGCACGGAACTGCAGGGCCACCGTCACGTCGTGGCCGGGCCGGTGGACGATCTCGATCGCATCGCCCGCCCGGATCTCACCGGGCTCGATCACCCGTAGATAGGCCCCCGGCGCACCCTTCACGGTGAACCGTTTCACCCACTCACGCTCGCCCAGATGGTCCTGGAAGGTACGGCACGGGATCCGCCCGCACGTGACCTCCAGGACCACCTCGGGACCGATCCGCCAGCGCTCGCCGATCCGCGCGCCGGACACGTCGAGCCCCAGTGTCGTCAGGTTCTCCCCGAAGGAGCCGCTGGCCAGCGGGCGCCCCAACTCCCGCTCCCAGTCGTCGAGATCCTCGCGCGCGACCGCGTACACCGCCTGGTCGTCGCCCCCGTGGTGCCGCCGGTGGCACACCGCGTCCCCGGCCAGCCCGCTCCCGGCGACGCCCTTCGGCCCGGGCGCGCTCACCCGCACCGGCGCGTCGGTCGGCCGCTTGTCGATGCCGGTCACCCCGTCAGGCTGCTCCGTGTACGGCACGGCCGTGGCCCGGCCCAGATTCAGCGAGAGAAGCTTCATGACGGCACGGTAGACGAGACCATCCCAAAGGGGCGTCACATTATTCGCCACTGCCCCCAAGGGGCCCTTATGCTCGCCGCATGATCGAGGCCCGACATCTCCGTGTGCTGCGCGCCGTCGCCGCCACCGGCTCCTTCTCGGCGGCCGGGCGTGAACTGGGCTGCACCCAGCCCGCCGTCAGCCAGCAGATGAAGGCCCTGGAGAGCTCGGTCGGCACCCCGCTGCTGATCCGCACCGGCCGCGAGATGCGCCTGACCCAGGCGGGCGAGGCCCTCGTCCGGCACGGCGCCGGCATCCTCGCCGGTCTGACGGCGGCCGAGGAGGAGGTCGCCGCGATCGCGGGCCTGCGCGCCGGCCGGGTCCGCCTGGTCTCCTTCCCCAGCGGCAGCTCGACGCTCGTCCCCACCGCACTGGCCGCCCTGCGCGCCGCCCACCCCGGCACCCGCGTCTCCCTGGAGGAGGCCGAGCCGCCGAACTCCGTCGAGCTCCTCCGCGAGGGCGACTGCGACGTGGCACTCGCCTTCCGCTACGAGACGGCAGCGGGCGCGGAGGACTGGTCCGACCTGGTCGTACGCCCCCTGCTCAGCGACCGCCTGGTCGCCCTGGTCCCGGAAAGACACCGGCACGCGCGCGCGGAGTCGGTCGCCATCGGCGAACTCGCCGACGAACCCTGGATCGCCGGCTGCCCGCGCTGCCGGGGCCAGTTGGTCGAGGTCTGCGAGAGGGCCGGTTTCACTCCGCGCATCGACTTCGCGACCGACGACTATCCGGCGGTCGTCGGCCTGGTGAGCGCGGGCCTGGGCGTCGCCGTCCTGCCCCAGCTCGCCATCGAGTCCGTACGGCCCAGGGGCGCGCGGACGGTGACGCTGGAACCGGCGGTGCGGCGGGAGATCGTCGCGCTGACGCTGCCGGACCTGGCGCAAGTGCCGGCGGTGGCGGCGACGCTGGACCGGCTGGAGCGGGCGGCCCGCGAAAAGTAGGGGGCACGCGTGTGCGTGCCCCTGTTGGAGAACCTGTTGGAGAGCTTGTTGGAGAGCTTGTTGGAGAAACGTTCCTTCAGTTGTTCGAAACGGTGTCCCCGCCGGCCGCCGAGGCCGACACGAGCCGGTTGCGGGCCCGTCCCATCAGTTCTTCGCGCTCGTCCTCGGTCAGGCCGCCCCAGACGCCGTACGGCTCGCGCACCGCCAGCGCGTGCGCCGCGCACTGTGCGCGGACCGGGCACCTCATGCAGACCTCTTTGGCCGAGTTCTCACGAGCGCTTCGTGCCGCACCGCGCTCGCCCTCGGGATGAAAGAAGAGCGAGCTGTCGACCCCTCGGCAGGCAGCCAGGAGCTGCCAGTCCCACAGGTCCGCGTTCGGTCCGGGAAGGCGGGAGAAATCTGCCATTGCGTGACCCCTTGTAGCCGTTATGGGCGGATACGGTGTCCACGACCGTACAACTACGATCTAAGGAGATGAAAATATGACTCATTGCGAATCTAGCCTCAGACACCAGCAAAAGGGAAGAAATAGGGCTGAATGGGGCACCGGTTGTGATGAAAGCTTGTGGGTCGGCCGCGCACGCCTCCACCGTGTCCGCACCCTCACGTAGAGTGCCGAAGATGGCACGCGGCCCCGTAACTCTTTCGAGTGACCGTCGTTGAGAGTGCGAGGCGGTTGAAAACAACAAGTGCTCGGGCAGGCGTCCGAGACGATCGACCGCACAGGTGACGATTTCGTACCAGCCTGGAGGCTCAAGGTGACGCGCATCAGTTGCGGAGGGCGGCCATGACATCCGTCCTCGTCTGTGACGACTCCCCGCTTGCCCGAGAGGCGCTCCGCCGCGCGGTCGCGACCGTGCCCGGTGTCGAGCGCGTGACGACGGCGGCCAACGGCGAGGAAGTCCTCCGCCGCTGGGGTGCCGACCGCTCGGACCTCATCCTGATGGACGTCCGCATGCCCGGACTCGGCGGTGTCGAGACCGTGCGGCGGCTGCTGTCCGCCGACCCGGGCGCACGCATCATCATGCTCACCGTCGCCGAAGACCTGGACGGCGTGGCCCTCGCGGTCGCGGCCGGCGCCCGCGGCTATCTGCACAAGGACGCCTCGCGCGCCGAACTGCGGGCCACGGTCACCCAGGCCCTCGCCGACCCGACCTGGCGACTGGCCCCGCGCCGCCTGCGGTCCGCCGAGATGGGCGCCGCACCGACGCTCACCGCGCGCGAGATCCAGGTCCTGGAGGGCATGAGCCACGGCCGCTCGAACGCGGAGATCGGCCGAGAGCTGTTCCTCTCCGAGGACACGGTCAAAACGCACGCGCGGCGCCTCTTCAAGAAACTCGGCGCCTCCGACCGGGCACACGCCGTGGCGCTCGGTTTCCGGTGGGGTCTGGTCCGTTAGGACCAGGTCAGTGGGTCGTAGCGGGGATACGAGAATCCCCGCCCGCCACCGGGTGGGCGGGGACGGTGAAGGGACCTGCCGGGTACCCGCTGCTCGTTTCGCCGCGGATGCCGCATCCTTGAGGTGTGGAGTTCCTCGGGGACGAGTCGGTCAAGCGGGAGGGGAGGGCGCAGGAGATGAGTTCCGGCGCACCTGCTCATAACGCTTCGGTGCACAACAACGGACGCGGTGCCACGGACCCTTCGGCCACAAGGCACCATGGACCGATGCGTGACGACGAGGCGGCCAGTGCCCCAGGGGCGATTGGTGGACTCGTCCTTCGCGCGGTCGACGGAGACGAGCAGGCCACCCACGATCTGCTCGCCCACGTCCACCCACTGGCGTTGCGCTACTGCCGTACCCGGCTGTCCCGACTCCCGGGCGACGCACGGCACTTCGTGGAGGACCTCGCCCAGGAGGTCTGCGTTGCCGTCCTCCTCGCACTGCCGCGCTACAAGGACACCGGCCGTCCCTTCGAGGCCTTCGTCTTCGCCATCGCCGCCCACAAGGTCGCCGACCTCCAGCGGGCCGCGATGCGCCACCCCGGTTCCACGGCCGTCCCCTCCGACGAGATGCCGGAGCGCCCGGACGACTCCCTCGGCCCCGAAGAGCGCGCCCTGCTCAGCAGCGACGCCGAATGGGCCAAGAAACTCCTGGCCAACCTGCCGGAGAACCAGCGCGAGCTGCTCCTTCTCCGCATCGCCGTAGGGCTGACGGCGGAGGAGACCGGTCAGATGTTGGGAATGTCACCCGGCGCGGTCCGGGTCGCCCAGCACCGGGCACTGAGCCGACTGCGGGCACTGGCCGAGCAGTAGGGCACGGCTCTCCGGAGCGGCCAACAACGCCTTCGGTGACGGCTGGTGGCGCCTTGCGCGCGCCTGGAGTGACAGCGCCTTCCTTGAACAGTCGGCCGACCGATCACGTACGAACATACGAAGCCAGGAGTCGGTCACCGCCGTGGAATCGTGGAATTCGCGACCCCTGCTTCCCGTTAGCATGGACATCCGCACCGATCAAGGCCATTTGGGGAAGGTGTCATGACTGCCAACGTCGACGGAGTGCCCGCCAAATTCGCGACACTAGGGCTGACCTACGACGACGTGCTGCTGCTGCCGGGCGCGTCAGACGTGCTCCCGAACGCGGTCGACACCTCGTCCCGCATCTCGCGCAACGTCCGGGTCAACATCCCGCTGCTCTCCGCGGCGATGGACAAGGTGACCGAGTCCCGGATGGCGATCGCGATGGCCCGCCAGGGCGGTGTCGGCGTCCTGCACCGCAACCTGTCCGTCGAGGACCAGGTCAACCAGGTCGACCTCGTGAAGCGCTCCGAGTCCGGCATGGTCACCGACCCGATCACCGTGCACCCGGACGCCACGCTCGCCGAGGCCGACGCGCTGTGCGCCAAGTTCCGCATCAGCGGCGTCCCGGTGACCGACGGCAACAAGAAGCTGCTCGGCATCGTCACCAACCGCGACATGGCCTTCGAGACCGACCGCTCCCGTCAGGTGCGCGAGGTCATGACCCCGATGCCCCTGGTCACCGGCAACGTCGGCATCACCGGCGCCGACGCCATGCAGCTGCTGCGCCGCCACAAGATCGAGAAGCTGCCCCTCGTCGACGAGGCAGGCATCCTCAAGGGCCTCATCACGGTCAAGGACTTCGTCAAGGCCGAGCAGTACCCGAACGCCGCCAAGGACGCCGAGGGCCGCCTCATCGTCGGCGCCGCCGTGGGCGCCAGCCCCGAGGCGCTCGAGCGCGCCCAGGGTCTCGCCGAGGCCGGTGTGGACTTCCTGGTCGTCGACACCTCGCACGGCCACAACAGCAACGCCCTCAACTGGATGGCGAAGATCAAGTCGAGCGTGAACGTCGACGTGATCGGCGGCAACGTCGCCACCCGCGACGGCGCCCAGGCCCTGGTCGACGCGGGTGTCGACGGCATCAAGGTCGGCGTCGGCCCCGGCTCGATCTGTACGACCCGTGTCGTCGCCGGCATCGGCGTCCCGCAGGTCACCGCGATCTACGAAGCGTCCCTCGCCGCCCGCGCGGCCGGCGTCCCGCTCATCGGTGACGGCGGACTCCAGTACTCCGGCGACATCGGCAAGGCGCTCGCCGCCGGCGCCGACGCGGTGATGCTGGGCAGCCTGCTCGCGGGCTGCGAGGAGTCACCGGGCGAGTTGCAGTTCATCAACGGCAAGCAGTTCAAGTCGTACCGCGGCATGGGCTCGCTCGGCGCGATGCAGTCCCGCGGTCAGGGTCGGTCGTACTCGAAGGACCGCTACTTCCAGGCCGAGGTCGCCTCCGACGACAAGCTCGTGCCCGAGGGCATCGAGGGCCAGGTGCCCTACCGCGGCCCGCTGGCCAACGTGCTGCACCAGCTCGTCGGCGGTCTGCGCCAGACCATGGGCTATGTGGGCGCGGCCACCATCGAGGAGATGGACACCAAGGGCCGCTTCGTCCGGATCACGTCGGCGGGCCTCAAGGAGAGCCACCCGCACGACATCCAGATGACGGTCGAGGCACCGAACTACAGCCGCAGCAAGTAGTCGGCAGGCTTCCTCAAGGGCGGCTCCGGACACACCGGGGCCGCCCTTGTCGTACCCGTCGGCGATACTGGAAGACGCTGAGACGCAAGAAGGAAAGGCCACACACGTGACTGAGATCGAGATCGGGCGCGGCAAGCGCGGCCGCCGGGCGTACGCCTTCGACGACATCGCCGTCGTCCCCAGCCGCCGTACGCGGGACCCGAAGGAGGTCTCGATCGCCTGGCAGATCGACGCCTACCGCTTCGAACTGCCCTTCCTGGCCGCCCCCATGGACTCGGTCGTCTCCCCGGCCACCGCGATCCGCATCGGCGAGCTCGGCGGCCTCGGCGTGCTGAACCTCGAAGGCCTCTGGACGCGGTACGAGGACCCGCAGCCGCTGCTCGACGAGATCACCGGGCTGGACGTGGACGCCGCGACCCGCCGCCTCCAGGAGATCTACGCCGCTCCCATCAAGGAGGAGCTGATCGGGCAGCGCATCAAGGAGGTACGCGACTCGGGCGTGGTCACCGCGGCCGCACTCTCCCCGCAGCGCACGGCCCAGTTCTCCAAGGCCGTCGTCGACGCGGGCGTGGACATCTTCGTCATCCGCGGTACGACGGTCTCGGCGGAGCACGTGTCGGGTTCGCACGAGCCGCTGAACCTGAAGCAGTTCATCTACGAGCTGGACGTCCCGGTGATCGTCGGCGGCTGCGCCACGTACACCGCGGCCCTGCACCTGATGCGCACCGGCGCGGCGGGCGTGCTCGTCGGCTTCGGCGGCGGCGCCGCGCACACCACGCGCAACGTGCTGGGCATCCAGGTCCCGATGGCCACGGCGGTCGCCGACGTCGCCGCCGCCCGCCGCGACTACATGGACGAGTCCGGCGGCCGGTACGTGCACGTCATCGCCGACGGCGGTGTCGGCTGGTCCGGCGACCTCCCCAAGGCGATCGCCTGCGGCGCGGACGCGGTCATGATGGGCTCCCCGCTCGCCCGCGCGACGGACGCGCCGGGCAAGGGTCACCACTGGGGCATGGAAGCGGTCAACGAGGAACTCCCGCGTGGCAAGAAGGTCGACCTCGGCACGGTCGGCACGATCGAGGAGATCCTCACCGGCCCGTCCCACATCCCCGACGGCTCGATGAACATCTTCGGGGCGCTGCGGCGCGCGATGGCGACGACCGGGTACAGCGAGCTGAAGGAGTTCCAGCGGGTCGAGGTCACGGTGGCCGACTCACAGCACAAGCGGTAGGCGGTAGGCGGTTCTACGACGCTTCGAAGGGCCCGGGCCTGGGTGGTCCGGGCCCTTTCGTGTGCCCAAGTGGGGCTGGTGGGGCGCGTGTTGGGACCAGGGGGGCGCACGGTTGCGTTCGGGGTGATTGTGAGCCGTTTGGCCGTGTCGGGCGGCTAGTGTCCTTGATCGGCGGCCCTGTTCTTTTGGGTCGCCCCCTTCCAGGGACATGGTTCCGGACCCGGGCTCTCGGGGCCCGGCCCGAGTTCCGACGAGCCGCCTACCGGGCCAATGGGTGGCGTCGCGGAAGGGGGCGCACCCATGGGTCGTCACCGCAAGCCCACCCGATGGGACCGAACTTGGCTTCGGCTGGTGAAGTTCCGGAGGAGGTGCATCTTGTGGATCTATGGAGGAAAGTGAGCGGCCACCCCTATAAGGACTAGGGGTGGACACTCCGTTCACTTTTCAGGAGCCCGCCGCAGCGCCCGCTGCGGCGGGCTCCACCTGTTTCTTACGGTACCGGCGCCGCGAGTCGCACGCCACCAGCCCCCGACGCACACCCCACCTCATGCGCCCCCTGCACACCCCGCGCGCCGGGGTCAGAGCGCCGCCTTCTTGGTGCCGGAGAACGCGGCGAACGCGGCGATGGCGAAGAAGACGAAGGTGAGCGGGTCGGCGTCGGCCTTCCAGGCTTCCTGGACCACGTCGAAGTGGTCGAAGAACACCTTGCTGAAGTTCACGCCGAGTTCGTCCGCGCCGATCATCGCCTCGCCGATCAGCTGGCCGAGGTAGACCGCGCCCAGGGCCAGAACGGCGCTGAACGCGGGGAGCACGGGGTTGCGCCCGCCGAGCCTGCCCGCCGCGAGGCCGATGACGAAGCCGACGCCGACCGCCGCCCAGCCGATCTCGTGCTTGGTGGTGCCGATGACGACGCCATAGATACCGGCGGCGACCAGGGCCGCGGCGACGGCGGTCAGCAGGCCGAGCACCATGGTGTTCCGCTGGGGAGCGGGCGGGGCGTACGGAGCCGAGGGCGGCGGCGGTACGGCGCCGGGCTGCTGGGCGTACGGGTTGCCGTCGACCGGCTGCGGCTGCGCAGGTGCCTGCGCCTCGGGCTGCGGCTGTGGCTGTGGCTGCTGTGGTGGCGTGGCTGACTGGCTCATGACAGAAATCCCCCCACGGGATACGAAGACAGGAAAGGTGAAGCAGAGATGCGCGCGCACGGATATGCGACAACTGTGCGACGAGTGTGGGGAGATTAGCAGGTCGACGTGACCCTGTGACCAGTCGTTTTCGTGCTCAGAGCCGGTGTGCCGCGCCCGTCGGTGTCGCCCCCCGCGTGTCCAGCAGCAACTGCGCCTTCACGGACAGGCCTTGGAGGTCGTACGTCCGGTGCTGCTGGAGCAGGATCGTCAGGTCGGCGTCGGCCGCCGCCTCGTAGAGGGAGTCCGCGCGGGGGACCGGGCGGTCCAGGACGCTCCACGACGGGATGTGCGGGTCGTGGTAGCTGACGGAGGCGCCGAGTTCCATCAGGCGGATCGCGATCTCCTGGGCGGGGGTGCCCTGTTGGTCGGCGAGGTCGGCCTTGTAGGTGACGCCGAGCAGCAACACCCGTGCTCCGCGCGCGGACTTGCCGTGCTCGTTGAGGAGCGTGGCGGCGCGCTGGGTGACGTAGCGGGGCATCTGGTTGTTGACCTGCTGGGCGAGTTCGACCATGCGGAGAGGGCGGGGGCCGTGTCCTGTCAGGTCCTGGGGGACCGCGTGGCCGCCGACGCCGGGGCCGGGGCGGAAGGCCTGGTAGCCGAACGGCTTGGTCTCCGCGCAGCGGATGACGTCCCACAGGTCGACGCCCAAGTCGTGGCACAGGACGGCCATTTCGTTGACGAGGGCGATGTTGACGTGCCGGAAGTTGGTCTCCAGGAGCTGCACGGTTTCCGCTTCGCGCAGGCCACGCGCGCGTACCACCTTGTCGGTGAGACGGCCGTAGAAGGCGGCGGCCGACTCGGTGCAGGCGGGGGTGAGGCCGCCGATCACCTTGGGGGTGTTGGCCGGGGTGAAGTCGCGGTTGCCGGGGTCGATGCGGCTGGGGGAGTACGCGAGGTGGAAGTCGCGGCCCGCGCGGAGGCCCGAGCCCTCTTCGAGGAGCGGGCGCAGGAAGTTCTCGGTGGTGCCGGGGTGCACCGGTGACTCCAGGATCACCGTGGTGTGCGGGCGCAGGTGGGCCGCGAGGGTGCGGGCGGCCGTCTCCACCTGGCTGAGGTCGAGGCCGCCGTCCGCGTCCCGGGGGGTCGGCGCGCAGATCACGGCGGTGCGTACGCGGCCGAGCTCGGCGGGGTTGGTGGCCGGCCGGAAGCCCCCCGAGAGCATCCGGCGCAGTTCGGCGGGGCTGAGGGAGCCGGCCTCGGGGCCGGTCTTGAAGCCGGCCGTGGCGATACCGGCGGCGACAGCGGCCTGGGCCAGGGGCAGGCCGAGAGGACCGAGTCCGATGACGGCGAGATCTGCGGGCATGGCGTGGGCCGTCCTTCCCAATAACCGAAGCGGGACAGATAACCGAAGCGGGACAGGTGCGCAAGCCCTGTGGACAGAACGAGCGAGCGCAATGTCAGACTAGGAGTAAATATGACCGTTATGCGGGATTGGACGGCTGTGTTTTTCGGCAGTCCTGTGATTGTTGTCCACAGGCTGGGGGCGAGTGGTGGCTGAAGTCGGGCAACCCGGTCAGAATTTGGGCAGGAGGGATACGAACCGGGCTTCGCCGAACGGGTGCGGCCGGCGCTACCGATAGCGGGAGGCAGCGGTGAGGACAGCGACACTGGGTCCGGCGCAGCGAGCCGAGGCACTGGCGGGAATGGCCGAGCGCGAACTGGATGTGCTCGTGGTGGGCGGAGGTGTGGTCGGCGCGGGCACCGCCCTGGACGCCGTGACCCGCGGCCTGTCCACGGGGCTGGTCGAGGCGCGCGACTGGGCGTCCGGCACGTCGAGCAGGTCCAGCAAGCTCATCCACGGAGGTCTGCGCTATCTGGAGATGCTCGACTTCGCCCTCGTCCGCGAGGCCCTCAAGGAACGCGGACTGCTGCTGGAGCGCCTGGCCCCGCACTTGGTGAAGCCCGTGGCGTTCCTGTATCCGCTCCAGCACAAGGGCTGGGAGCGCCTCTACGCCGGCTCGGGCGTCGCGCTCTACGACGCGATGTCCATGGCCCGCGCGCATGGCCGGGGTCTGCCCACGCACCGCCACCTGAGCCGCGGTCATGCCCTGCGCGTGGCGCCCGCGTTGAAGAAGGACGCCCTGGTCGGCGCCCTTCAGTACTACGACGCGCAGATGGACGACGCCCGCTATGTGGCCACCCTGGTGCGCACGGCCTCGTCGTACGGCGCGAAAGTGGCCAACCGCGCGCGGGTGACCGGCTTCCTGCGCGAGGGCGAGCGCGTGGTCGGCGCCCGGGTGCAGGACGTCGAGGCGGGCGGGGAGTACGAGATCCGCGCCAAGCAGATCGTGAACGCCACGGGCGTGTGGACCGACGACACCCAGGCGATGGTCGGGGAGCGCGGCCAGTTCCACGTGCGGGCCTCCAAGGGCATCCACCTCGTCGTCCCCAAGGACCGCATCAACTCCACCAGCGGGCTGATCCTGCGCACCGAGAAGTCCGTGCTGTTCGTCATCCCGTGGGGCCGGCACTGGATCGTCGGGACCACCGACACCGACTGGGACCTCGACAAGGCCCACCCGGCCGCGTCCAGCGCCGACATCGACTACCTGCTGGAGCACGTGAACTCGGTGCTCGCGGTGCCGCTGACCAGAGACGACGTCCAGGGTGTGTACGCGGGACTACGGCCCCTGCTCGCCGGTGAGTCCGACGCCACCAGCAAGCTGTCGCGCGAGCACACCGTCGCGCATCCGGTGCCGGGGCTCGTCGTCGTGGCGGGCGGCAAGTACACGACGTACCGGGTGATGGCCAAGGACGCCGTGGACGAGGCGGTGCACGGGCTCGACATGCGAGTCGCCGAGTGCGTCACCGAGGACGTGCCGCTGCTCGGCGCGGAGGGGTACCGGGCGCTGTGGAACGCGCGGGCGCGGATCGCCTCCAAGACCGGCATCCATGTGGTGCGGGTCGAGCACCTGCTGAACCGTTTCGGGTCGATGGCCGAGGAGGTCCTCGACCTCATCGCCAAGGACCCCGCGCTCGGCGAACCCCTCCAGTTCGCCGACGACTATCTGCGCGCCGAGGTCGTCTACGCCGCCTCGCACGAGGGCGCGCGGCATCTCGACGACGTCCTCACCCGCCGCACCCGCATCTCGATCGAGACCTTCGACCGGGGCACGCGCAGCGCCCGTGAGGCGGCCGAGTTGATGGCACCGGTGCTCGGCTGGGACAAGGACCAGATCGAGCGCGAGGTCGAGCACTACGAGAAGCGGGTGGAGGCCGAGCGGGAGTCGCAACGCCAGCCGGACGACCTCACGGCGGACGCGGCGCGGTTGGGGGCGCCGGACATCGCGCCGCTGTAGCGCCGCCGGGTGCGGTCGGCCCAGCCCGGCGGCCCAGCCCAGCCCAGCCCGGCCCGGCCCGGCTCAGCCCAGCCCGGCTCAGCCCGGCCCGGGTCGGCTTCACTCGAACGAGTGTCGCGAACTGGGATCTTTGTCCGGAACCCGGCCGTTCTACGAGGTGCGGGGGCAGAACTCGGCGGCGAGCAGGGCCGGTTCGAGGCCGGGGTCTGCGATCCCGCTCGTGTTCACACGGAAGGTGAGGACATGACGGCCGTCGACGGTGGCTGCGGTGCGCACGTAGCTGCCCGAGATCCGGCCGTTGTGCCCCCACACCGTGATGCCGCACGGGAGCGTCACCGGGAACAGCCCCATGCCGTACGAGCCGTGTGCGGTACGGGTGTCGAGCATCTCGCGCAGCCAGTGCGGGGGCAGTAGTCCGCCGCCGAGCAGGGCCGAGTAGAAGCGGTCCAGGTCGGTGAGCGTGGTCACCAGCTCGCCCGCGGCGCCGGCCACCCGCGGGTCGAGATCGGTGACGTCGGAGCCGTCGGTCGCGTAGGCGCGGCCGTGCGGCGAGGGAAGTGTGGTGCGGGAGCCCGGGAAGGAGGTGCCCGTCAGACGCAGCGGAGCGATGATGCGGCGCTCGGCCTCGGTGGCGTACGAGTCGCCGGTGACCTGCTCGATGACCATGCCGAGCAGCACGTAGTTGGTGTTCGAGTAGGAGAAGCGGCCTCGATCGGCCGGAGGGTGGGTGACTGCTATACGGACGGCCTCAGTTGGGGAGACGGGGACCGTGCCGCCAGTGACCGCGGTGAAGTCGTACAGGCCGCTGGTGTGGGTGAGCAGGGAACGGAGGGTCAGCGCGCGCCCGTCGTTGCCCGCTCCGTGTACCAGACCGGGCAGGTGCTGCTCCACCGTGTCGGACAGGGACAGCCGGTGTTCGGCGGCGAGTTGGAGGACCACGGTCGCGATGAAGGTCTTCGTGATGCTGCCGGCGCGGAAGTGGTCGGCGCGGCTGATGCCTGTTCCGGCTTGTGCGTAGTCCGTCGTGCCGAGTGCGTAGTCCGTCGCGGCCCGCGCGAGGTCCGTCCCGGTCGGCTCGTTGCCGAAGCCCGTGCTGTCGTGGGCCAGTAGCGCCGCGGCGGGGGCTCCGCCTCGGGCGACCAGCAGTCTGACCAGGGCGTTCGTGCTCGGTGCCGGGTGGGCCTGGGAGGCGGCCGTGGACAGGCAGAGGAAGGCCAGGGACACCGGAATGGCCAGCAGTGTCCGAGGAGTGGGCATCGTGATCCTCCGTTCTCACCGGTCATCCTGCCCGCCTTGGCTGTGTGACCTGCGTCGGATGTCCGGCCGGATGTGCCTTCGGTGCGCGCGGAGAGGCCCCCTGGGCGTTGGGCACTTGTTCGGTGGGGGACAATGGAGGCTCTGTCAGGGCGGGTTGCATGAGGGGACGCATGTCGGAGGCGGAGCGGGCGGGGACATCCCGTCAGGACAAGAGCGAACGTCTCCTCGCCGGGCGGTACCGGTTGGGAGCAGTGCTCGGCCGCGGAGGCATGGGCACGGTGTGGCGTGCCGAGGACGAAACCCTGGGCCGGACGGTCGCCGTGAAGGAGTTGCGGTTCCCGTCCAGCATCGACGAGGACGAGAAACGCCGGCTGATCACGCGGACGTTGCGCGAGGCCAAGGCCATCGCGCGGATCCGCAACACCAGCGCGGTGACGGTCTACGACGTCGTCGACGAGGACGACCGGCCGTGGATCGTCATGGAGTTGGTCGAGGGCAAGTCGCTCGCCGAGGCCATCCGGGAGGACGGCCTGCTGAAGCCGCGGCGCGCGGCCGAGGTCGGGCTCGCGATACTCGACGTCCTGCGGTCCGCGCACCGCGAGGGCATCCTGCACCGCGACGTGAAGCCGTCGAACGTGCTGATCGCCGAGGACGGCCGGGTCGTGCTCACCGACTTCGGTATCGCGCAGGTCGAGGGCGACCCGTCGATCACCTCCACCGGCATGCTCGTCGGGGCGCCCTCCTACATCTCCCCGGAGCGGGCTCGCGGGCACAAGCCGGGTCCGGCGGCCGACCTCTGGTCGCTCGGCGGGTTGCTGTACGCGGCGGTCGAGGGCGCACCGCCGTACGACAAGGGCTCCGCGATCGCCACGCTCACCGCGGTGATGACCGAGCCGCTGGAGGAGCCGAAGAACGCCGGGCCGTTGAAGGACGTCATCTACGGCCTGCTGAACAAGGACCCGGCCCAGCGTCTCGACGACGCGGGTGCCCGGGCGATGCTCAACGCGGTGATCCACGCGCCCGAGCCGAAGGCGGCCGAGCCGGTGCCGGCGGCGGACGCGACGAGGGTGGTGCCGTTGCCTCCGCAGCCGGGGCCTTCGGAGTCCGGCGGCAAGAAGAGCGGTGGCGGCAGCGGGAGTTCGGGTCCTTCGGCGGGGGCCGAGCGGTTGCGTGGGGCGTTGCGTTCCATGCGGAAGGCCGCAGGCGGTTCGGCGGCGGCCGGGGCGGCCACTTCGGCGGCTGCGGGTTCCGCTACGACTCCGGGTGCGGCTGAGGCCGCGGGTTCGGGTTCCGGGGCGGCTTCAACTCCCGTCGCCGGTAAGCCGGGTGGCTCGGGTGTGGGTGCCGGGGCCGCCGGCGGTGCCGGTGCTCCGGGCAAGAGTGGCTCCGGTGCTGTCGGCTCCGGAGGTGCGAAGGGCGGGGCTGCCGACGGGAGTTCAGGGCCTGCGGCCGGCGGGAGTTCAGGGCCTGCGGCCGGCGGGCCCCGGACGCCCGGGGTGCCTTCGGCCCGGTCGGGGGGCGCTTCTGGTTCGGCGACCCGTTCCGGGACGTCGACCGGTGAGGGAGCCGCGGCCGGCGCAGGAGCTCCGGCCGGCGCCGGAACTGCGGCCGGTTCAGGAGCTGTTGCCGGTTCGGGCGCTGCCGGCGGCCCTGCGGCGAAGGCCGGTGCGTCGGACTCGGGGACGCGTGACTCGGGTGCACGTGACGCGGGTACGCGTGACCTGGGTGCGCAGTCGTCGGGTCTGCGGGAGTCGGGACTGCGGGACTCCGGTACCCGGGACCTGGGCGCCGCTACGCACGAGGTGGGTGCGCGGGGGGCCAACTCGGGTTCGGGCGGGCGGAGTTCCGGGTGGCCCGTGATGACGCCGCCGGATCTGCCGCCGCGGCCGGTGCCGAGGGCGCCGCTCACCGATGTGGTGCCGAAGCGGACGCTGGTGATCATCGCGATCGTCATCTTGCTCGCGGTGGTCGGTGTCGTGCTGGCGTTCACGCTCGGTGGCGATGACGACGACTCCAAGGGGTCGAAGCACACCAGCGGCGCCAAGGCGGACAGCAGTGTCAGCGCGAGCGCGAGTGCGAGCACCGGCACCAAGAAGGACGACGGCGACACCGGGAGCACGGGCGGTGCGCAGACCGACTCCACGGCGACGGCACCGGCCGCGGGGAGTACGGCGAGTTCGGGTACGAGCGCGTCCGGCGGGACCGGTGGCGCGGCGGACGGCTCGTCGGGCGGCGCCGCGGTCGTGAAGACGTACAAGGGGAGCCAGGGGTTCTCGATCGGGCTGCCCGCCGGGTGGTCGTACCAGTCGACCGACTCCGCGGGGGTCCGGCTGACCGGGCCCGACGGGCAGAAGCTGCTGATCGCCTGGACCAGTACGCCGAAGGGTGACCCGGTGGCGGACTGGAAGAACCAGGAGCGGTACATGACGCGCTCCGGGTACACGCGGATCCGAATAGCGGAGGTGGACTACCGGAGCTGGAACACGGCCGACTGGGAGTTCACCTATGAGGACGGCGGGACGAAGTACCGCACCATCGACCGCGGGTTCGTCGTCAACAGTCATCTCGGATATGCGCTCATGTACACCGCGAAAGCCGCCAATTGGGGTACTGAGCTCCGTAAGGACACCTGGACAACCCTGACGAAGACGTTCGAACCGAAGTCGTGAGGCGGGTGGGTCCGGGTTTGGCGCGCCAGATCCGTCAACCCCTCTTTGCGGGTTGCCTCCGGCACGTATCGTGAGTGGTTGTGGACCGTACGCATCCAGGTATGTAGGCGGAACGGGGCGCAAGGCGAACGGAATTGACCAACCGGGCGGCCGGGGGAGGCAACGTGGACGACTATGCGGGTCGGGTGCTCGCCGACCGCTACCGCCTGCCGCTGCCGCCCTCCGACGAGTACGAACTCACCGAGACCCGGGCCTTCGACACCTACAGCGGGCAGGAAGTCCTGGTACGCCAGGTGCCGTTGCCCGAGGTCGTCGAGGCGGAGGTGCTCGGCGAGGACGGGCTGCCCGACGGGTTCACGGCGCGCGACCGAGGGGCCAGGCGGCCGACCGCGGCGCGGACCGCCACGCGGCGGCCCTCCGATCCGGCGGTACGGCGCGCGGTCGAGGCCGCGCAGGCCGCGGCGCGGATCCCCGACCATCCCCGGCTGGACCAGGTCTTCGACGTGTTCGCCGAGGGCGGTTCGCTGTGGATAGTGAGCGAACTGGTGTCCGCCCAGCCGTTGTCCGCGCTGCTCGTCGAGAAGCCGCTGTCGCCGTACCGGGCGGCCGAGGTCGCCTCCGACGTGCTGATGGCGTTGCGGGTCCTGCACGCGCACGGCTGGGTCCACCGGAACATCACCGCCCGCACGGTGCTCGTCTGCGACGACGGCCGCGTGATGCTGACCGGCCTCGCGGTCGGCGCGGCGGAGGAGGCACTGTGCGGCTACGACCCGGTGCCGGTCCAGGACGGCGAGGACGAACGCGGGGGGCAAGGACAGCACGGTGGCGGACCGGGTCCGGGTCCGGGACCTGGCGCCGGGCCAGCGGTACCCGCGAGTCTCAGAGCGCACGGCGGCTCTGTGCCGCGCGCGGGTTCCACGGCTCCCGGCGGTTCTGCGCCGCGTGCGGGTTCCACGGCCCCGGGCGGCTCCATCGCTCCCGCGGGCTCGACGGCTCCGGCCGGTTCCATGTCACGTGGCGGCTCTACGGTCCCTGCGGTCCCCGGTGACTCCCGTGGCGGCGGCACCGGTGGTGGCGGGGCGATCGGCTTCGGCGGCGCGGGTGGCGGACCCGGCACCGGCGCAGTCACCCCTGCCGTAGGTCCCGGTGGTGTGGACCCCGAGGCCGCTCGGCGGGCCGCGATCGAGGCGCGGGCCGCCGGAGGGCTGCCCGGAGTCGGTGCGGAGGGCGGTGGTGGGAGCGGGGCTTCCGCCACGCTGGCCCGCAGGGAGGCGGAGGCCGTCAGTGACGTCCGGGCCGCGCGGGCCGGGGCGATCGCCGCGTACCGCGCGGGCGCGCGAGCCGCTGCCCGGGTGCAGGAGACCCAGCCGGGGCGTCCGGCACTGCCCGGTGCCCGGCCCCCGGCCGAGGACGAGCGCGGCGCCGCACAGGCCAACGGTTCGGCCCAACTGCCGTACTCCGGCGGCAAGGGCGTGGAGCACACGACCGGCACCACACCCCCGGGCCAGATAGCTGACCCCTACGGCGTCCGCAACACCGCCTGGCACGGCGCCGCGCCCCCCGGGCACCGCGCTCCGCCAGCACCACGGCCGTCGTCAGTCCGATGACGCCCCCGCCGACCACGATCACATCGCCGTTCACACCGGTCTCCATGCGCGGACGGTAGCGGAATACGCCATGCCGTGC
>NZ_JBLTJC010000180.1:0-20379 GCF_048158785.1 Streptomyces colwelliae
GCCGGGGGCGGCGAGCGACGGCGGCGGACAGCCGGTCAGCCCGGACAGCGTGCGTCGGGACAGCACCTCATGCAGCTCATGGGGGGTGTTGTCGCGCGCGGTGTCTTCATCGGGGCCTCACTGTGCCGGGTCGGGAGCCGGTTCCGTGATGGTAACCGCCGTCGGTGAACGGACCGGGTGTGACGTAGTCGTTGTCTCATCTGTTGAGAAACCGCTTCCATCCCTTTGACCAATGGCCGAAATCATTCTCATGATCTCCTTATGAAGACGCTGCTGCTCGTGCGGCGGCTGTACGTGGACTTGCTCCGGTCGACCACAGCCAGCTGTCGCTGACCACACCCGGAGCCCGACGCGCCCCGATCTCCCGGGGCGCTCGCCGCCTGTCCACTATGCGTACGGTGGCGCGTTCCCATCCCCGGCTCCGGGTCAAGCACGCCCTTCCTTCACTCCCTCCGCACCACCCTGCACCTCCCCGCACCTGGAGCCCCCTGATGTCCCGTACCCGCGTCCCCCTCGCCGCGCTCTCGCTGGCCTCCGTCTCCGCGCTCCTCCTGGCGGGCTGCTCGCAGTCCACGGACGCCTCGAAGAGCGGCGACGACACCGCCGCCTCGGCCTCGGCCGCCACGGGCAAGAAGCCGGCCCCCTTCAGCAAGGGCACGGTCAAGGTGGCGCTCGTGCGGCAGAGCGGCGCCGGCGACTACTTCGAGCAGTGGGGCAACGGCGCGAAGGCGCAGGCCAAGGCCCTCGGCATCGACCTGACGGTGTACGACGCCCAGGCCGACAACGCCAAGCAGGCCACCGACCTCTCCTCGGCGATCAACTCCGGCGCGCAGGCGATCATCGTCGACCACGGCTTCCCCTCGACGATCCAGCCCGAGATCGACCAGGCCGTGAAGAAGGGCATCAAGGTCGTCGTCTACGACGTCGACCAGACCAACAAGTCCGTGATCAGCACCGAGCAGGACGACGCCAGCATGGCCAAGGCCGTCCTCGACGTGATGGCCAAGACGGTCGGCAAGAACGCCAAGGTCGGCTACGTCAACGTCGCCGGTTACGCGGCCCTCGACAAGCGCAACTCCGTCTGGAAGACCGCGGTCGACGCCAACGGCTGGAAGCAGCAGTTCAAGGTCGGCAAGGTCACCGACTCCACGGCCACCGACAACGTGCCGCTGGTCTCCGCCGCCCTCACCCAGCACTCCGACGTGGCGGGCGTCTTCGCCCCCTACGACGAGCTCGCCAAGGGCACCGTCCTCGCCGTGCAGAACAAGAAGCTCCAGAGCAAGGTGAAGGTCTTCGGCGCGGACGTCTCCAACGCCGACATCCAGAACATGACCGCCGCGGGCAGCCCGTGGGTGGCCACGGCCGGCACGGACCCGTCGGCGGTCGGCGCGGCCGTCGTCCGTACGGCGGCCCTTGAGCTGGCGGGCCAGTTGAACAAGACCACCGTCGACTTCCCGGCCGTCGCCATCACCCAGGACTTCCTGCGCAAGAACAAGATCGAGAACATGGACCAGCTGCGCGCGGCCCTGCCCGCCCTGAACCTCTCCAAGGTGAGCACCGCGGACTGGATCCCCAATGTCGCCCACTGACAAGGCGGTTGACGTGGCGGCCGGCGACGTCGCGGTCTCCCTCCGCGACGTCAGCATGGCCTTCGGCGGCAAGACGGTACTGGCGTCCGTCTCCCTCGACATCGCACCGGGCAGCGTGGTCGCGCTGCTCGGCGCGAACGGCGCGGGCAAGTCCACGCTGATCAAGATCCTGTCGGGCGTGCACACGGACCACGGCGGGGAGGTGCGGGTCGCCGGGGAGCCCGCGGCTCTCCAATCCCCGTTGGCCGCCCGGCAGTTGGGCATCCAGACGGTCCACCAGCGGATCGGTGAGGGCATCGTGCCCGGCCTGACGGTCGCCGAGAACCTGGTCTTCGAGGAGCTGGCCCAGCGCCGCGGCAACCCGTTCCTGAACGGCCGCCGCGTCCTGGCCCGCGCCCGCGAGATCCAGGCCGCGCTCGGACTCGACTGGAGCGACGCCGTGTTGCGCCGGGACGTCACCGAACTGGGCATCTCCGACCGCCAGTTGCTCATCCTCGCCCGCGCCCTGGCCACCCGCCCCCGGCTGCTCATCCTCGACGAACCGACCTCGGCACTCTCCGCCGCCGAGGCCGAGCGGCTCTTCGCCCTCGTCGAGAAGATGCGCGACGACGGCATCGCGGTCCTCTACGTCTCCCACCGCCTCGGCGAGATCGACGCCCTCGCCGACCGCCTGGTCGTCCTGCGGGACGGCGGTCTCACCGACGACCAGGTCAAGCCCTTCGACTGGGACAGCGCCCTGCGCGCGATGCTCGCCCAGGCCCACGAGGCGACGAGCGCCCGCCCTCAACACAGCGGCGACCACGGGAAGGTCGTCCTCGGCCTGCACGGCGTCCACCTCTTCGAGGGCCGGGCGCCCCTCGACCTGGACCTCCGCGCCGGTGAAGTCACGGGCGTCGTAGGCCTGTTGGGCGCCGGCAAGACCGAACTCGCCCGCGGCCTGTTCGGCGCCGAGCCCTTCCCCACCGGCACGGTCGAACTCGACGGCAAGCCGTACGCACCCCGCCGCCCGTCCGACGCCATCCGCGCCGGCGTCCACCTCGTCCCCGAGGACCGGCACGCCGACGCGCTCGTCCCCGGCTGGACCGTGGCCCAGAACATCTCGCTGCCGTTCCTCAAGTCCCTGTCCCGGGCCGGACTCGTGAACACGGCGAAGGAGGACGCCCTCGGCCGCGGGACCATCGAAGCCCTCGGCGTCGTCGCCCGCGACGAGCACAGCACGGTCGAGGAACTCTCCGGCGGCAACCAGCAGAAGGTCGTCGTCGGCCGCTGGCTCGCCGAGACCCCCCGTGTCCTCATCCTGGACGAGCCGTTCCGAGGCGTGGACATCGGCGCACGGCGCGACATCGGCCGCAGGGCGCGTGCGCTGGCCGCCGAGGGTGCGGCTGTGCTTGTCCTCTCCGCCGATGTGGACGAGGTGCTGGAGATCGCCGACCGTGTCGTCGTGCTGGCGGCGGGTGAGGTGCATCTCGACGCGTACGGCGAGGACGCGGAACGCGATCGCGTGATCCAGACGATTTCGGCGTCTGTGTGATGCCGGTAGACCAATTCAGCGGTGTCCGTGTGACGCCCGCCCCGCACGAAGCCACGGCAGGAAGTACGCCATGACCACCACTCAGAGCTCCGAGGCCGCACCGAAGGCACTGGCCCCGCCTGCCGTCTCCACGGCCGTGCTCGTCCAGAACGCCGTCATCAAGTACGGGTTCATCTTCGTCACGGTCGCGCTCTTCCTGTACTTCGCGCTGAGCGAGGGCTCCTTCCGGGAGTCGGCGACGCTGCTCGACACCCTGCGGTACGTGTCCGTCGCCGCGATCCTCGGGCTCGGCGTCACGCTCACCATGGCCGTCGGCGGAATGGACATGTCCGTCGGCGCCGTCGCCGGTCTCGGTGTCACCGTCGCCGCGAAGACGATGGTGACGTACAACCAGGTCGGCACGGTCGCGATCATCGCCGTGATCGCGGCGGGCGCGCTCGCCGGACTCCTGAACGCCCTGCTCATCGTCGTGATGAAGATCCCCGACATGCTGGCCACCCTCGGCACCATGTTCGTCATCCAGGGCACCAAACTCATCCTGGTCGACGGCCAGTCCATCTCCGCCGGCATGACCGAGTCCGACGGCTCCACCGCCCCCGGCAAGTTCACCGCCGGCTTCCTGCGCATCGACCGCGGCACCATGCTCGGCATCCCCATCTCGGTACTGATCTTCGGCGCGCTGACGGTCATCGCCTGGGTCTTCCTGGCCCGCACCCGCTGGGGCCGCGTGCTGTACGCCATCGGCGCCAACCCCGAGGCCTCCCGCCTGGCCGGCATCCGCGTCGGCGCGTACCGGGCCCTCGCCTACGTCCTCTCCGGCGTCCTCGCTTCGATCGGCGGCCTGATCCTGGCGTCCCGGATCGGGCAAGGTGACGTGTCCGCCGGAACGTCGCAGCTGCTGGAGGCGGTGGCGGTCGCACTGGTCGGCACATCGGTCCTCGGCCGGGGCCGCCCGAACGTCTGGGGCACGGCCCTGGGAGCCGTCCTGATCGGCATCATCACGACCGGTCTGACCATCAAGGGCCTGCCGTACTACACCCAGGACGTCGTCGAGGGCGCGGTCCTCATCCTCGCCCTGGTCTTCAGCTTCACCCTGTCCAAGCGCCGCACCGCATAAGGAAGTTCGAGGAGTTCGTACGATGGGCTACCGCATCCTGGAGACCGACGACATCCCGGCCTACCTGCACGAGCGCGGCCACTGGGCGGATGTGACCGACATCCACGTCCGCGAGGTCTCCGACGGCAACATGAACCGGGTGTTCCTCGCGTCGAACGCCGACGGCAGCCACAGCCTCGCGATCAAGCAGGCGCTGCCCTGGGTGCGGGTCGCCGGTCCCTCCTGGCCGATGAGCCCCGAGCGCGCCGACGCCGAGGCCCGGGCCTACGAGCAGGTCGCGCGCGTCGCCCCCGACAAGATCCCGGCGATCCACGGCTACGACGCCGACAACTACGCCCTCGTCATGGAGGACATGTCCGACCTGGAGGTCCTGCGCACAGTCCTCAACGAGGGCGCGTCGTACGGCCCGGACACCTCGGCCTGTACTGGGCCAACGTGCTGGTGTCGGAGGAACGGGCCCGCGAGCTGGGCACGTTGTCCGACCACGGCGACCAACTCCGGCTCTCCTGGGCGGCGTTCGAGACGGAGTTCCGCCGCCTCTGGTCCACCCGCGTCGACACCTTCTTCGACGACGCCTACCTCGACCGCTTCCTCTCCCGAGTCTGGACCGACTCGGTCGGCTACGCCGGCACGGAGATCGTCCGCCGCATCATCGGCTTCGCCCACCTGACCGACCTGACGACGTTGCCCGATCCGGTGCCCGCGTCGCGGCGGGCGTTGCTGCTGGGGCGCGAACTGATCGTGCGGCGGGCCGAGTTGACGTCACCGGAGCAGATCGGGGCGCTTGTCTGACGTCGCGCGGATGACGATGGTGCTGACGGTGCCGTTGCCCCACAGGGTGGTGTTCATCATCATGTGGCCGTCCAGCGCCATCACGGTGAACTCCGGCACGAACCGCTCGCCCATGTAGAACCGCATCCACATCGGCAAGGGCCCGTCGTCCCCGCCGCCCAGGTCCCACCCGTCGAGGAGCTGGACGCGGGCCCAGGCCCACTCGCTGCCGACGGCCTCGGGATCGGAATACTCGACGCTGAGCAGGAACTCCCGGCTCTCGTCGAACAGCCCGTACTCGGTCGCCATCCGGAACCAGCCCTCCCCGACCTTGGCGGGGAGGGCCGGGTCGTGGATGTCGACGGACGGCGAGTCGATCCGCCCGTGCTCGGGCAGACAGCTCGCAGGACCGCGATCGGGCGGCAGCGGGTACGGCGGGACCTCGGCCTCGTCGAGGCGCGCCGGAGGAACAGGAAGCCGCCAGGCGCCAGTTGGGCGGCGATCTCGGCGTCGGTAATCAGCACAGCCTCACGATAGGCACCGTCCCCAACTGGACGCCGCTGGGTTTCCTGGCACGCCAAAGGGGCGGCTCCCAACCGAGGAGCCGCCCCTTTCACGCCGTAGCGAATGCCGTCGTGGCGACCGGCGTTGTACCGCCTACTTCTTGTCGAGCAGGTCCTGCACCTTCGCCCGGACCTCGTCCGTGGCCAGGCCCCGGATCGTCAGGGTGGTGCGGCGGCGCAGGACGTCGTCCTGGGTCTCGGCCCACTCGTGGTCGCGGGCGTAGACGACCTGGGCCCAGATCTCGGGGGCGTCGGGGTGCACGCGCTGCCCCAACTCCGGGCTCTCGTTGGCGAGTCGGGCGATGTCGAAGGCCAGCGAGCCGTAATGCGTGGCCAGGTGCTTCGCCGTGTCGGCCGCCATGCGCGGGCCCGGCGCCGGGTTGTCGACCAGGAGGCGGTGGGCGACCGCGCGCGGGTTGGCGACGCCCGGCAGCGGGAGCTTCTTCGGGAGGGAGGAGATCGGCTCGAAGTCCTCGCCGAGCGGGCGGCCGGGGAGGGCCTCCAGCTTCTGCATGACCGTACGGCCGATGTGCCGGAACGTGGTCCACTTGCCGCCCGCGACGGACAGCATGCCGCCCTTGCCCTCGGTCACCACCGTCTCGCGCTTGGCCTTCGCGGTGCTGCCGGGGCCACCGGGCAGCACGCGCAGACCGGCGAAGGAGTACGTGATCAGGTCACGGGAGAGCTGCTGGTCGCGGACCGAGAACGCGGCCTCGTCCAGGATCTGGGATATGTCCTTCTCGGTGACCGAGACGTCCGCCGGGTCGCCCTCGAACTCCTCGTCGGTCGTGCCGAGCAGCAGCATGTCCTCCCAGGGGAGGGCGAAGGTGATGCGGTACTTGTCGATGGGGGTCGCCAGCGCGGCCTTCCACGGAGACGTCCGCTTCAGGACCAGGTGCGCGCCCTTGGAGAGGCGGATGGACGGCGCCGCGTTCGGGTCCTCCATCTTGCGCAGGTGGTCGACCCACGGGCCGGTCGCGTTGAGCACCAGGCGGGCGCTCACGCCGAACTCGTCGCCGGAGGTGGTGTCGCGCAGCTCCGCGCCTGTCACCCGGCCCTGGGTGAAGCGCAGGCCGGTGACCTCGGCGTGGTTGAGGACGACCGCGCCCGCCTCGACGGCCGCGCGGACCGTCATCAGCGCCATGCGCGCGTCGTTCATCTGGTCGTCGCCGTACACGGCCACGGCCTTGAGGTTCTGGGTGCGCAGCTCGGGCACGTCCTGCGCCGCCTTGGCGGGGGACAGGAGGTGGCCGACGCCGTCACCGAACGCGGAGAGCGCGGAGTAGGCGAAGACGCCCGCCCCGAGCTTCGCCGCGCCGTGCGGACCGCCCTTGTACACGGGGAGGTAGAACGTGAGCGGGTTGGCCAGGTGGGGGGCCACCTGGCGGGAGACCGCACGGCGTTCGAAGTGGTTCTCCGCCACCAGCTTCACCGCGCCGGTCTGCAGGTAGCGCAGACCGCCGTGGAGAAGCTTGGAGGAGGCGGAAGAGGTGGCACCGGCGAAGTCGCCGGCGTCGACCAGGGCCACCCGCAGCCCGGACTGCGCGGCGTGCCAGGCGGTGGAGATGCCCAGGATGCCGCCGCCGATGACGAGGAGGTCGTACGTCGCCTTGGAGAGCTGCTCCCGGGTCTCGGCTCGGCTCGGGTTCGAGCCGGAGGCCGGGTGCGTACCGAGGGCAGGTACGGACTGCAGGGTGGACTGACTGGTCATGTGGGGTTCTTACTCCTCGTCCTCGAGCCAGCCCATGGTCCGCTCGACGGCCTTGAGCCAGCTCTTGTACTCACGGTCGCGCTTCTCCGCGTCCATGTTGGGGGTCCACTCGGCGGCCCGGCGCCAGTTGGCACGCAGGTCGTCGGTGCTGGTCCAGAAGCCGACGGCGAGGCCGGCGGCGTAGGCGGCGCCGAGGCAGGTGGTCTCGGCGACCATCGGGCGCACCACGGGGGCGTCGACGAAGTCCGAGAGCGTCTGCATCAGCAGGTTGTTGGAGGTCATGCCGCCGTCGACCTTGAGCGCGGTGAGCTCGACGCCGGAGTCCTTCGTCATGGCGTCCGTGATCTCACGGGTCTGCCAGGCGGTGGCCTCCAGGACGGCGCGCGCGAGGTGCGCCTTGGTGACGTACCGGGTGAGACCGGCGATCACACCACGGGCGTCGGAGCGCCAGTACGGGGCGAACAGACCGGAGAAGGCCGGCACGAAGTAGGCGCCGCCGTTGTCCTCGACCGAGAGCGCGAGCGTCTCGATCTCGGCGGCGGTGGAGATGAGGCCCATCTGGTCGCGCATCCACTGCACCAGCGAACCGGTGACGGCGATCGAGCCCTCCAGGGCGTAGACCGGCGCTTCGTCGCCGATCCGGTAGCCGACCGTGGTCAGCAGGCCCGAGTAGGAGTTGATGATCTTCTCGCCGGTGTTCATCAGCATGAACGTGCCGGTGCCGTACGTGGACTTGGCCTCGCCCTCGGCGAAACAGGTCTGGCCGAACAGGGCCGCCTGCTGGTCGCCGAGCGCGGAGGCGACCGGGATGCCGCCGAGCAGGTCGCCGAGCTTGCCGCCGGTGACCTCGCCGTAGACCTCGGCGGAGGAGCGGATCTCCGGGAGCATGTTCATGGGGACGCCGATGGACTCGGCGATCTTGTCGTCCCACGCCAGGGTGTGCAGGTTCATCAGCATGGTGCGGGAGGCGTTGGTGACGTCGGTGTAGTGCTTGCCGCCGTTCACACCGCCCGTCAGGTTCCAGATGACCCAGCTGTCCATGGTGCCGAAGAGGATGTCGCCCGCCTCGGCGCGCTCCCGCAGGCCCTCGACGTTGTCGAGCAGCCAGCGGGCCTTGGGTCCTGCGAAGTACGACGCGAGCGGCAGACCGGTCTCGCGGCGGAAGCGGTCCTGGCCGACGTTGCGGCCCAGCTCCTTGCAGAGCGCGTCGGTGCGGGTGTCCTGCCAGACGATCGCGTTGTGGACGGGCTCACCGGTGTTCTTGTCCCAGAGGAGAGTCGTCTCGCGCTGGTTGGTGATGCCGATGGCCTTGATGTCGTCGCGGGTGATGCCGGCCTTCTCGATGGCGGAGGCGACGACCTCCTGGACGTTGGTCCAGATCTCGGTGGCGTTGTGCTCGACCCAGCCCGGCTTCGGGAAGATCTGCTCGTGCTCCTTCTGGTCGACGGAGACGATACGGCCGTCCCGGTCGAAGACGATGCAGCGGCTGGAGGTCGTGCCCTGGTCGATGGCCGCGATGAACGGTCCGGCGGTGTGCGCGTCGGTCACTGTGTGCTCCTGAGGGGTTCCGTGGTCATGAGGACTGGTTCTACTGCTGCTTCAGTGCTCGGAGTTCCGGTTCTCATCCGGTTCTAAGCAAAGGCGACGTTGTAGATACCCGCAGCGATCGCGCCGCCGATCAGCGGACCGACGACCGGGATCCAGGCGTAGCTCCAGTCGGAACCGCCCTTGTTGGGCAGCGGCAGGAGCGCGTGCACGATGCGCGGGCCCAGGTCACGGGCCGGGTTGATCGCGTAACCGGTCGGGCCGCCCAGGGACAGACCGACCGCCACGACCACGAACGAGGTGATGAGCACGCCCAGCGTGCCGAGACCGTCGCCGTTGGCGTTCAGTCCCTGCGTGAGGATGGCGAGGACCAGCACCGCGGTGCCGATGATCTCCGTGGCGAGGTTCTGCCACACGACCCGGATCTCGGGGCCGGTGGAGAAGATGCCCAGGACCGGGCCCGCGCCCTTCTCCTCCGCCTCCACGGCCTTGGCCGTCGGCTCGCCGACGATCTCCTTGTCCGTGAGGTGCGCGTGGAACTGGCCGTAGTAGGCCACCCAGACCAGCGAAGCGCCGATCATGGCGCCGAGCAGCTGCCCGGCCCAGTAGATCGGAACGTTGTCCCAGCCGCCGTCCTTGATCGCGAGCGCGAGCGTCAGGGCCGGGTTCAGATGGGCGCCGGAGAGCGGCGCCGAGATGTAGGCCGCCGTCATGACGGCGAAACCCCACCCGAAGGCGATGGCGAGCCAGCCGGCGTTACGGGCCTTGGAGGCCTTCAGCGTGACGGCGGCGCAGACGCCACCGCCCAGCAGGATGAGCACGGCGGTACCTATGGTCTCGCCGATGAAGATGTCGGAGCTGGACACCCGCGACTCCTTTGTCCTTCGTCCAGGGAAGCCGAACCCCGGGTCCCGCCGGGGGTTCGTGCGCCCTCGGGGGTGAGAGCGATGCCGGCCTTTGGCGTTGCCACACTCTAGCGCGTATTGCCGGTAGGTGTTCGACAATGCCGACCGATGGACGGGAGTCTTGCTCCGGGGTTACAGGCGCGTCAAGAGTGCTGTTATCGAAAACACGATCGTTATTGATTGCTGTGGGCTATCGATCGCGTGATCGATGCGGACGGCAGTCAGGTGGACACCGTGTGTGGCGATTTGGCGTTTTGGCCGACTTTGTCGTTCAGCGTACGACTAAGGCCGGAACATCCCCCAGGATGTTCCGGTCTTTTTGCTGTGAATCCGGTGAGGTCAGAACCGCCCGGCGCCGAGATCCCGCGACACCGCGCGGGCGCAGTCCCGTACCGCGGCGATCAGCTCGGGGCGCAGCGCGCCTTCCTCGTCGGACCGGCACAGCCGCTCCACCGCGCCGGTGATGCCGACCGCGCCGACCGGCATCCGCCGCCGGTCGTGGATGGGGGCGGCGATGGACGCGACGCCCTCCCAGGTCTCCTCGACGTCGGCCGCGTACCCACGCGCGCGCGTGACGTCGAGGATGTGCTCGAAGTCGGCCAGCTCGGACACCGTGCGGTCGGTGAAGGGCTTGCGGTCGGCCTCCAGGGCCTCGCTGTGCGCGACCGGGTCGTAGGCCGACAGCACCTTGCCCAGGGCCGTGGAGTGCAGCGGCTGCATGGCCCCGATCTCCAGGACCTGCCGGCTGTCGTCGGGCCGGAAGACGTGGTGCACGATCAGGACGCCGTGCTGGTGGAGCACCCCCAGGTGCACGCTCTCGCCGCTGGAGCGGGCCAGGTCGTCCGTCCACACCAGGGCGCGGGCCCGCAGCTCGTGCACGTCGAGGTAGGTGGTGCCCAGGCGCAGCAGTTCGGCGCCGAGCTGATAGCGCCCGGAGACGTCGTCCTGCTCGACGAAGCCCTCATGCTGGAGGGTGCGCAGGATGCCGTGGGCCGTGCCCTTGGCGAGACCGAGCGACGAGGCGATGTCCGAGAGGCCGAGCCGTCGCTCGCCGCCCGCGAGCAGGCGCAGCATCGCGGCCGCCCGTTCGAGCGACTGGATGTTCCGTGCCATCGCCGTACTGCCTCCGTCCCGTTCGACCGTCGACGCGCGACGTCGCTGCCGCCGTTCGGCAATGTCGAACACTACCGGTCCATGCCGACCTCCCGCTAATGGTCGGCCGATTCCTGTTACGTCTCCTGTCGCGCCGCTCGTCGCGAGAACCTAGACGGCCCGTCGCGAGAACCTAGACGGCGTTGACCCGCCCGTCACCCCGGTCCGCCACTCCGTCACCCCGGTCCGCCCCATGGACGCCGCAAGCACGCTCCCGCCCGACCCCGTTACCCTGGCGACGTGCACGCTCCCCGGGGAGTTCCGTGAGAGGTTCCCAGGGAAGCCGCAAAGCCGACAGCCGTCGCACTCCAGGGAGCCCCTTCATGGCCTCGTCGCCACTGACCCCTTCTGCCGACAGCCGGACCCGTGTGTCCGCGCTCCGAGAGGCACTCGCCACCCGCGTGGTGGTCGCCGACGGAGCCATGGGCACCATGCTCCAGGCACAGGACCCCACACTCGAGGACTTCGAGAACCTCGAGGGCTGCAACGAGATCCTGAACATCACCCGCCCGGACATCGTCCGCTCGGTCCACGAGGAGTACTTCGGCGCGGGCGTCGACTGCGTCGAGACGAACACCTTCGGCGCGAACCACTCCGCGATGGCCGAGTACGACATCCCCGAGCGCGTGCACGAACTCTCCGAGGCCGGCGCCCGCATCGCCCGCGAGACGGCCGACGAGTTCGGAGCCCGCGACGGCCGCCAGCGCTGGGTCCTCGGCTCCATCGGCCCCGGCACCAAGCTGCCCACCCTCGGCCACATCGGCTACGCCACGCTGCGCGACGGCTTCCAGGCGAACGCCGAGGGCCTGCTCGCCGGCGGCGCCGACGCCCTGATCGTGGAGACCACCCAGGACCTCCTCCAGACCAAGTCGTCGATCCTGGGCGCCCGCCGCGCCATGGAGGCGACCGGCGTCGACGTACCCCTGCTGGTCTCCATGGCGTTCGAGACCACCGGCACCATGCTCCTGGGCTCCGAGATCGGCGCCGCGCTCACCGCGCTGGAACCCCTCGGCATCGACATGATCGGCCTGAACTGCTCGACCGGACCGGCCGAGATGAGCGAGCACCTGCGCTATCTCGCCCGCCACTCGCGCACCCCGCTGCTGTGCATGCCGAACGCGGGTCTGCCCATCCTCACCAAGGACGGCGCCCACTTCCCGCTCGACCCCGAGGGCCTGGCGGACGCGCAGCAGCACTTTGTCCACGACTACGGCCTGAACCTGGTCGGCGGCTGCTGCGGTACGACCCCCGAGCACCTGCGCCGGCTCGTCGAGCGGGTCCGCGAGGCCACGCCCACCGAGCGCCACCCCCAGCCCGAGCCGGGCGCCGCCTCGCTCTACCAGACGGTCCCGTTCCGCCAGGACACCGCCTACATGGCGATCGGCGAGCGCACCAACGCCAACGGCTCGAAGAAGTTCCGCGAGGCCATGCTGGACGGCCGCTGGGACGACTGCGTGGAGATGGCCCGCGACCAGATCCGCGAGGGCGCCCACATGCTGGACCTCTGCGTGGACTACGTCGGCCGCGACGGCGTCGCCGACATGGAGGAACTGGCCGGCCGCTTCGCCACCGCCTCCACCCTGCCGATCGTCCTCGACTCCACCGAAGTCCCGGTCATCCGGGCCGGGTTGGAGAAGCTCGGCGGCCGCGCGGTCATCAACTCCGTCAACTACGAGGACGGCGACGGCCCCGAGTCCCGCTTCGCGAAGGTCACCAAGCTGGCGCAGGAGCACGGCGCCGCGCTCATCGCGCTGACCATCGACGAGCAGGGCCAGGCCCGCACCCCGGAGCACAAGGTCGCCATCGCCGAGCGGCTCATCGAGGACCTCACGACGAACTGGGGCATCCACGAGTCGGACATCCTCATCGACACCCTGACCTTCACCATCTGCACCGGCCAGGAGGAGTCCCGCGGCGACGGCATCGCCACCATCGAGGCGATCCGCCGCCTCAAGAGCAGCCACCCCGACGTCCAGACCACGCTGGGCCTCTCCAACATCTCCTTCGGCCTCAACCCGGCCGCCCGCGTGCTGCTCAACTCCGTCTTCCTCGACGAGTGCGTCAAGGCGGGCCTCGACTCGGCGATCGTGCACGCCTCGAAGATCCTGCCGATCGCCCGCTTCACCGAGGAAGAGGTGCAGACGGCCCTCGACCTGGTCTACGACCGCCGCCGCGAGGGCTACGACCCGCTCCAGAAGCTGATGGCCCTCTTCGAGGGCGCCACCACCAAGTCCCGGACGGCAGGCCGCGCCGAGGAGTTGGCCGCCCTCCCACTGGACGAGCGGCTCAAGCGGCGCATCATCGACGGCGAGAAGAACGGCCTGGAGACCGACCTCGCCGAGGCGTTGGAGACCCGCCCCGCCCTCGACATCGTCAACGCGACACTCCTGGACGGCATGAAGGTCGTCGGCGAACTGTTCGGCTCGGGTCAGATGCAGCTGCCGTTCGTGCTCCAGTCCGCCGAGGTCATGAAGACCGCGGTCGCCTATCTCGAACCGCACATGGAGAAGTCGGACGCCGAGGGCAAGGGCACCATCGTGCTCGCCACCGTGCGCGGCGACGTCCACGACATCGGCAAGAACCTCGTCGACATCATCCTGTCCAACAACGGCTACAACGTCGTCAACCTCGGCATCAAGCAGCCCGTCTCCGCGATCCTGGAAGCCGCCGAGGAGCACCGCGCCGACGTCATCGGCATGTCGGGCCTCCTGGTCAAGTCCACGGTGATCATGAAGGAGAACCTCCAGGAGCTCAACCAGCGCAAGATGGCCGCCGACTACCCGGTCATCCTGGGCGGCGCCGCGCTGACCCGGGCGTACGTCGAGCAGGACCTGCACGAGATCTACGAGGGCGAAGTCCGTTACGCCCGCGACGCGTTCGAGGGCCTGCGCCTGATGGACGCCCTGATCGGCGTCAAGAGGGGCGTGCCCGGCGCGAAGCTGCCCGAGCTCAAGCAGCGCCGGGTGCGGGCGACCGCGGCCGTGGAGGTCGAGGAGCGCCCCGAGGAGGGCCACGTCCGCTCCGACGTAGCCGTCGACAACCCGATCCCGACCCCGCCGTTCCGCGGCACCCGGGTCATCAAGGGCATCCAGCTCAAGGAGTACGCGTCCTGGCTCGACGAGGGCGCCCTCTTCAAGGGCCAGTGGGGCCTCAAGCAGGCCCGCACCGGCGACGGACCGACGTACGAGGAACTCGTCGAGACCGAGGGCCGCCCCCGCCTGCGCGGCCTCCTGGACAAGCTCCAGACCGACAACCTCCTCGAAGCGGCCGTCGTCTACGGCTACTTCCCCTGCGTGTCCAAGGACGACGACCTGATCATCCTGGACGACCAGGGCAACGAGCGCACCCGCTTCACCTTCCCGCGCCAGCGCCGCGGCCGCCGTCTCTGCCTGGCCGACTTCTTCCGCCCGGAGGAGTCCGGCGAGACCGACGTCGTCGGCTTCCAGATCGTCACCGTGGGCAACCGCATCGGCGAGGAGACCGCCAAGCTCTTCGAGTCGAACTCCTACCGCGACTACCTCGAACTGCACGGCCTGTCCGTCCAGTTGGCCGAGGCACTCGCCGAGTACTGGCACGCGCGCGTGCGCTCCGAACTCGGCTTCGCCGGCGAGGACCCCACCGACGTCGAGGACATGTTCGCCCTCAAGTACCGCGGCGCCCGCTTCTCCCTCGGCTACGGCGCCTGCCCCGACCTGGAGGACCGCGCCAAGATCGCCGACATGCTGGAGCCGGAACGCATCGGCGTCCACCTGTCCGAGGAGTTCCAGCTGCACCCGGAGCAGTCCACGGACGCGATCGTCATCCACCACCCGGAGGCGAAGTACTTCAACGCGCGCTGAGCGGCCTCGGAGCGCTGAATACACAGGCGCGCTGAACGGACGAGCACACTGATCGGATAAGTCGTACACTGGTCGGTCCACCGCAGGCCGGTCGCCTCTCTGTGAAAAAGAGGCGGCCGGCCTGATCGTCCCTCAAGGAGGTGCGCCAGGATGACCAGCACGGTCCCCGCGCTCGGAACCCGTACGGCCGAAGGCTCAGCACTTCAGGCCGTACTCCTCGACATGGACGGAACCCTGGTGGACACCGAGGGCTTCTGGTGGGAGGTCGAGGTCGAGGTCTTCGCAGCCCTCGGACACACCCTCGACGACTCCTGGCGCCATGTCGTGATCGGCGGCCCCATGACCCGCAGCGCCGGCTTCCTGATCGAGGCCACCGGCGCCGACATCACCCTCGCCGAGCTGTCCGTCCTGCTCAACTCGGGCTTCGAGGACCGCATCGGGCGGAGCCTGCCGCTGATGCCGGGCGCCGCCAGACTCCTGGCCGAGCTGGCGGAGTACGAGATCCCGACGGCCCTGGTCTCCGCCTCGCACCGGCGCATCATCGACCGCGTCCTGAGCGCGCTCGGCCCCCAGCACTTCGCGCTGACGGTGGCCGGCGACGAGGTCGCGCGCACCAAGCCGTACCCCGACCCGTATCTGCTCGCCGCCGCCGGACTCGGCGTCGACCCGGCCCGCTGTGCGGTCGTGGAGGACACGGCGACCGGTGTCGCGGCGGCGGAGGCGGCGGGCTGCCTGGTGGTGGCCGTACCGTCCGTGGCGCCCATCGCCCCGGCCGACCGGCGCACCGTCGTGACCTCGCTGGAAGTCGTCGACCTGGCATTTCTACGCGGACTGATGGCTGACTGATGACGGAAATGCGCCAGCTGTTCACCGAGCGTGCAAAGTCCAATGGTGCCAATGGGAAAAGAATTCGGACCCGGCCGACCGGCCGAATTCCGGTGCTCTCCAACTGAGTTGATGCGTGTGAGGTTCCCCACGTGCGGGAGGGTCGACATCGTCGTCACCCTGTGCTGTTCACCCCATTTCTGAGGCCGATCAAGCACCCTTGTGTCCCGATTGGTGAAACCCTGCACTAATCCTTCCCTCGACGGGTTTTCGGTCTGTCCACAGCCGGTTCCGCTGCGTGATGGGAACTCAACTACGGTGACCGTGAACCCCCGTGCGGGTCCGGACTAATCTCAACGCGAGAACATCGCCCTTACCCCCGTGATCGACATCACCACCCCATGTATGTCGGCTACACGGACTCGAACAGCTCTGGAGAAACTCCCGCATGAACCGCAAGACTTTGGTGCTGTCGGCCGTCGTCGGCCTGCTCGCGCCGGTGCTCGCCGCGTGTGGCGGCTCCGGCAGCGGGAGTTCCAGCGACGATGCGATAATCGTCGGCACCACGGACCGGTTCGAGGCGACGAAGGACGCTCCGGCGCCGCTCGACCCCGCCTACGCCTACGACGTCGGCACCTGGAACATCCTGCGCCAGACCGTGCAGACCCTGATGATCCAGCCCAAGGGCGAGGGCGACCCGGTGCCCGAGGCCGCCGAGAAGTGCGGCTTCACCGACACCGGCAACGAGCGCTACGCCTGCACCCTGCGCGACGGTCTGAAGTTCGCCAACGGCGACAAGATCACCGCGGAAGATGTGAAGTACTCCATCGACCGCGCGATGCGCATCAAGGCCGACAGCGGTGTGTTCGCCCTGCTGTCCACCGTCGACACCGTCGAGACCCAGGGCGACCGCGAGGTCATCTTCCACCTGAAGACGGCCGACGCCACGTTCCCTTACAAGCTGTCCACTCCCGTCGCCGGCATCGTGAATCCGGACGACTACCAGAAGGACAAGCTGCGCGACGGCTTCGACATCGACGGCTCGGGCCCGTACACCCTCTCGGTGTCCAAGAAGGGTGACGCGATCACCACGGCCACGTTCACCAAGAACCCCAATTACAAGGGTGCTCTCGAGGTGAACAACAACAAGGTCGAGATGCGTTCCTTCGCTGACGCCGACGCCATGGGCAGCGCGATCAGCAAGGGTGACATCGACGTCATGACGCGCACCATGTCGCCGGAGCAGATCCAGAAGCTCAGCGACGACACGGACGGCGACGTCGACCTCGTCGAGATGCCCGGCCTCGAGATCCGCTACCTGGGCTTCAACACCGACGCCGCGACCGTGAAGTCGAAGGCCGTACGCGAGGCGATGGCCCAGATCATCGACCGCGGCGAACTCGTCTCCAAGGTCTACGGCACCGAGGCCGAGCCGCTCTACTCCATGGTCCCGGCGACCATCACGGGCCACTCGAACTCGTTCTTCAACAAGTACGGCGACCCGAGCGTCTCCAAGGCCAAGCTGCTGATGGAGGGGGCCAACATCACCACTCCGGTGAAGCTGACCCTGCACTACACGACCGACCACTACGGCTCGGCCACCAAGGAAGAGTTCGAGCAGCTCCAGAAGCAGCTCAACGACAGCGGCCTGTTCGACGTCAGCATCCAGGGCACCGCCTGGGCGACGTTCCGCCCGGCCGAGCAGAAGGGCAAGTACGACGTCTACGGGATGGGCTGGTTCCCGGACTTCCCCGACGCCGACAACTACCTCGCGCCGTTCCTCGACAAGGACAACACCCTCGGCTCGCCGTACGTCAGCACCAAGATCAGGAGCACCCTGATCCCGGAGTCCCGTCGCGAGGCGGACCGGCTCGCCGCCGCCAAGAGCCTCACGGCCATCCAGGACATCGTCGCCAACGACGTCCCGCTGATCCCGCTGTGGCAGGGCAAGCAGTACGTCGCCGCCCGCGACGACGTCACGGGCACCGCGTACGTGCTCAACTCCTCCTCGACCCTCCAGCTCTGGGAGCTGGGCCGAGGCGTGGGCAACTGACAGCCCCGCCCGCGCGGCGAACAAGCTCGACCAGTGGCCAGCCCCGCCGAACACGGCGGGCCTGGCCACTGGCCTGTAGACGGTGTTCCGTTCCAGGCAACGCGGCAGGGGCTGAGCAGCCGGGCCGGTACCACCCGCTACGCCCCTACATACGGAGAGGGCGCCCCTGTCAGGAAGGGGCGCCCTCTCCGTATGTACGGCTGCCTGCTGCCACTACGACGACTACTGCGCGCCGGGGCGCACCAACCCGCTCTCGTACGCGTACACCGCCGCCTGCACCCGGTCCCGCAGGCCCAGCTTGGTGAGGACGTGCCCCACATGCGTCTTGACGGTGGTCTCGCTGACGAAGAGATCGGCGGCGATCTCGGCGTTCGACAGCCCGCGCGCCACCAGCTTCAGCACCTCGACCTCACGCTCGGTCAACGTGTGCAGGGCGTCCGGGACGGGCTCGTCACCCGACGGCAGATGGCTGGCGTACTTGTCGAGCAGCCGCCGCGTGATGCTGGGCGCGAGCATGGCCTCACCGGAGGCCACCACCCGGATCGCCTGCACGAGTTCGTTCGCGGGCGCGTCCTTGAGCAGGAAGCCACTGGCACCGGCCCGCAACGCCTCCACCACGTACTCGTCGAGATCGAAGGTCGTCAGCACCAGCACCTTCGCCGGACCGTCCCGCCCGGGACCGGTGATCTGCCGGGTCGCCTCCACCCCGTCCATCCGCGGCATACGGATGTCCATCAGCACCACATCGGGCTGCAGGGCCCGCACCTGGTCGAGCGCCTGTAGACCGTCACCGGCCTCACCGACGACCGCGAGATCCTGCTCCGCCTCCAAAATCATCCGGAACCCGGTTCGCAGCAGCGGCTGGTCATCAACCAGTAGGACGCGGATGGCCACGTGAATCTCCTTCGCTAGCCCGGCCCCATTCTGCCTTGCGTACGGCGGGGCGACTCGACCGGCCTTGGGGGCGGCTGTCGGGTCTTGGTGGGAGTGGGCGTGGGGACGCGGTGTGCTGTGTCCGGGCTTGTGGCGGGGGCGTCGTACGGACCCTTGGTGGCAGGGTTGGTACGGCGCTTATGCCCCCTTAGTGGAGAGACCGCCCGCGGCCTCCGGACCCGAGGCACCTTCAGCGGAAGTACCGCCCCCCGCCTCAACACCCCCATCAGAACCGCCCGCGGCCCTCCGTACCGGCAACGGATACGGCGGGGGAGTGCCGCCGAACTCCGGGCACACCGCCTGGTGGTCGCACCAGCCGCACAGCTTGGTCGGGCGCGGGAGCCACTCGCCGGTCTCCGTGGCCAGCCGGATCGCCTCCCACAGGGCCAGCAGTTTGCGCTCCACCCGCTCCAGGTCCGCGAGGACGGGGTCGTACGTCACCACGTCCCCGCTGCCCAGATACACCAGCTGAAGCCGCCGCGGAACGACCTGCTTCAGCCGCCAGACCACCAGGGCGTAGAACTTCATCTGGAACAGAGCGCCCTCGGCATACTCCGGCCGAGGCGCCTTGCCCGTCTTGTAGTCGACGATCCGCACATCGCCCGTGGGCGCCACATCGACCCGGTCGATGATCCCGCGCAGCTTCAGTCCCGAATCCAGCTCGGCCTCGACGAACATCTCCCGCTCGGCGGGCTCCAGCCGTGTCGGATCCTCCAGGGAGAACCACCGCTCGACCAGCCGCTCCGCCTCCCCGAGCCAACGCGTCAGCCGCTCGCCCTCCGGATCATCGGCGAACAGCTCCACGACCTCCGGCCGCGACTCCCGCAGCCGGTCCCACTGCCCGGGGATCAGCGACTTGGCCCGCGGCGCCGTACGCTCGGCCGCCGGCGCGTCGAAGAGCCGCTCCAGCACCGAGTGCACCAGGGTCCCCCTGGTCGCCGCCTCGCTGGGCTTCTCGGGCAGCCGGTCGATCACCCGGAACCGGTACAGCAACGGGCACTGCATGAAGTCGCCGGCACGCGAGGGCGACAACGAGGCGGGCGCTATGGCGACGCGCTCGGCCACGCCCACCGTCCCCGTCCCCACCGTCACCGCCGCGGTCGGTCCCGCCGCCGCGCCCTCGTCGCCGACTGTCCCCGCGACGCCCTCCGCACTGGTCTCCATGCCCACAGACCTTACGGCCCGCCACTGACAGTCACCCGATCCCGGCCGACGCGCCCGCGACGCCCGGGGAAACGCGGGGGGTGCCGGGGCGGAACGCGTCGCGACAGCCGCATACCATCGACCCGAGACCCCTCCGCCCGGCTGGCGCGGAGGATGCTTCGAACGAGGGGACATCGTGGACGAGAGCGGCGGGAGCGGGCAGCCGCGGTCCGGCACCAACGAGCCGACCGAACACGCCACGGGTGCCACGACCCCGACCACCGACCCCGGCACCCCCGAACCGAAACGCGACGACTCCGCCCACCAGAAGCCCGAGACCTCCGCTCAGCAACACGGGGACACGAACACGTCGTCCGGGGAGCGCGGGGCCACGGGCACGTCGTCCGACGACCACGCGGAGGCGAGTACGCCGTCCCGGGAGCGCGGCGACGCGAGCACGCCGTCCGGGGACCGCGAGGGCGCCGGCGCCCCGTCCGAGCACGCCACCCGCGACGGCGGCCCGAAGCCCGGCACGTCGTCCGGGCCTGCCGCCGAGGACCGTACGGAGCCGGCCCCGCCGTCCGATTCCGCCGAGAACGGCGCTGCGGAGGCGGAGGGGACGGAGGAGACGGAAACGTCGTCAGGGCCCTCCGAGCCCACCCCGAACCATCGCCCGCCGTCCGGGACGACCGGCACATCGCC
>NZ_JBLTJC010000181.1:0-20299 GCF_048158785.1 Streptomyces colwelliae
CGCAGTCCGTGGCGACCACCGAGGTGCAGCCCGCCGTGTCGAGGAGGTCGAACAGCTCGTCGTAGGCGCCCGTGCGTCCCGTGTGGCCGGAGAGGCCGCCCATGGTCCACGCCTGGAGCATGGTGGGGGCAGCCTCGTCCAGGGCGGAGGCGCGGCCCGCGGGGGTGTCGAGGTCGTAGCGGACGACGATCTGGCGGAGCGCGAACTCGAAGAGCGGGGTGCGGGGTTCGGCCAGGTCGGCGACCGCCTGGTCGCCCTTGGCGAGGCGCAGCTCGCAGGGGTCCATGTTGTCCGGGGCGATCGCGATGTACGTCTCGGCGGCGAACTTCTGGTCGTCCTCGAAGGCGCGCAGGGCCGCCTTCTGGCCGGCCGCGTCGCCGTCGAAGGTGAAGATCACGCGCGCCGAGCCGTTGTCCATCAGGAGCCTGCGGAGGATCTTGATGTGGTCGCCGCCGAAGGCCGTGCCGCAGGTCGCGATGGCGGTGGTGACTCCGGCGAGGTGGCAGGCCATGACGTCCGTGTAGCCCTCGACGACGACCGCGCGGGAGGACTTGGCGATGTCCTTCTTCGCAAGGTCGATGCCGTAGAGGACCTGCGACTTCTTGTAGATCGCGGTGTCGGGCGTGTTGAGGTACTTCGGGCCGTTGTCCGACTCGTAGAGCTTCCTCGCGCCGAAGCCGACGACCTCGCCGCCGATGTCGCGGATCGGCCACATCAGGCGGCCGCGGAAGCGGTCGATGGGGCCGCGGCGCCCCTCCTGGGCGAGGCCGGAGAGGAGGATCTCCTTGTCGGTGAAGCCCTTGCCGCGGAGGAAGCGGGTGAGGTGGTCCCAGCCCTGCGGGCTGTAGCCGACGGAGAAGTGCTCGGCGGCCGACTGGTCGAAGCCGCGCTCGGCGAGGAACTTGCGGCCGGTGTCCGCCTCGGGGCTGACGGCGAGCTGCTCCACGTAGTAGTCGGCGGCGACCTTGTGGGCCTCGACCAGGCGGATGCGCTCGCCGCGCTGGTGGGCGGGGTTGTACCCGCCCTCCTCGTACCGCAGCGTGATGCCGGCCTGGGCGGCCAGGCGCTCGACCGACTCCGAGAACGTGAGGTGGTCGACCTTCATCACGAACGTGATGGTGTCGCCGCCCTCCTGGCAGCCGAAGCAGTGGAAGAGACCCTTACTGGGGCTGACCTGGAAGGACGGCGACTTCTCGTCATGGAACGGGCAGAGGCCCTTGAGGTTGCCGCCGCCCGCGTTCCGCAGCTGGAGGTACTCGGACACCACGGCGTCGATCGGGACCGCGTCCCGAACCGCCTTCACGTCCTCGTCATTGATCCGTCCTGCCACGCGTGAATTCTACGGGGCCGGACTGACACCAGTGACGACGAGGACCTCTAGACGCCCAGGCTGTCCAGCGGAACGTGTGGGTCCGCGAGTGCCTCGGTGTCCACGCGGGCCCGGGAGCGGATGAGCTGCTGGATGGGTTCTGTGACGTCCCACACGTTCACGTTCATCCCGGCCAGCACGCGGCCCTCCTTCAGCCAGAAGGCGATGAACTCCCGCTTGCCCGCGTCTCCCCGGATCACCACTTCGTCGTAGGAGCCCGGGGGCGCCCAGCCGGAGTACTCCATACCCATGTCGTACTGGTCGGAGAAGAAATAGGGCACACGGTCGTAGGTGACGTCCTTGCCGAGCATCGCGCGGGCCGCCGCCGGGCCGCCGTTGAGGGCGTTCGCCCAGTGCTCCACCCGTAGGCGGATGTCGAAGAGCGCGTGGTGGAAGGCGGCCACGTCGCCGGCCGCGTAGATGTCGGGGTCGGAGGTGCGCAGCCGTTCGTCGACCGCGATGCCCCCGCCGTGCGCGCGGTCGGCCAGCTCAAGGCCCGCCGCCTCGGCGAGCGCGGTGCGCGGGGCCGCGCCGATCGCCGCGAGGACGTCGTGCGCGGGGTGCTCCTCGCCGTCGTCGGTGCGGGCGGCCAGCACCATGCCGTCGTGCCCGACGATCTCGGTGAGCCGGGCGCCGAAGTGGAAACGCACACCGTGCTCGGCGTGCAGGTCGGCGAAGATCTGGCCGAGTTCGGGGCCGAGGACCCCGTGCAGCGGGGTCTGCGACGGTTCCACGACGGTGACCTCGGCGCCGTAGGTCCGGGCTGCCGCCGCGACCTCCAGGCCGATCCAGCCGCCGCCGGCGATCACCAGATGGCCGTTGTCCCGGCCCAGGGACGCCAGGACGTTCTTGAGGCGCTCGGCGTGCGAGAGGCGGCGCAGGTGGTGGACGCCCGCGAGGTCCGTGCCCGGGATGTCGAGGCGGCGGGGCTCGGAGCCGGTGGCGATGAGCAACTTGTCGTAGCGGACCAGGGTGCCGTCGTCTCCGAAGCGCACCGTCTTCGCCGTACGGTCGATGGCGTCGACGGTCTGGCCGAGGTGCAGCTCGATGTCGTTCTGCGCGTACCAGGCGGGTTCGTGGACGAAGACGCTGTCGCGCTCCTCTTTACCGAGGAGGTAGCCCTTGGACAGCGGCGGGCGCTCGTACGGGTGGTCGCGTTCGTCGCAGATCAGTATCACGCGGCCGGTGAAGCCCTCCGCTCGGAGCGTCTCGGCCGCCTTGGCGCCGGCCAGGCCTCCTCCGATGATGACGAACGTCTGATCCGCGTCGACCACTTGATGCCTCCTCGTAACGGTGCCGCCATATGCGAGCGTCCCGCACGCAGTGTGATGGGGGAAGGGGGTGTGGCCCGATCAGGCCACGGAGGGTCACATTCGGGCTTGTTTCGCGTCACTGTGCCCCAGCGACGTGAGATACGCGTGAAGAGATCGCGCCGACGCGTCCGTGAGTGACGCGATCTGATCGACGATCACACGCTTGCGCGCGCGGTCGTCGGCCGCCTCGTCGAACTGGGCGCGGAACTGCGGCTCCAGACCGTCGGGCGCGCGCGTCGTGAGCACCTCGGCGAGTTCGGCGACCACGACGCGCTCGTCGGCGCGGATGCGCTCCTGCTCCGCGCGCTGCATCACATACCGGTCGGCGACCGCCTTGAGGACCGCGCATTCCAGCCGCGCCTCGTGCGGTACGACGAGTTCGGCGTCGTAGCGGGTGAGGCGGCCGGTGCCGTACGCCGCGCGCGTGGCGGACTCGGCGGCCAGGCAGAAGCGGCCGATGAGCTGGCTGGTGGCGTCCTTGAGGCGGGCCTGCGCCACCGCCGAACCGTCGTAGCCGTGCGGCCACCACGGCTGGTTCTGGAGCCGGTCCAGCGCCTCGGCGAGTTCGTCGGGGGCCGTGTCCGCGGGGACGTAGCGGCCGATGGCCACCTCGAAGATCTCCTGGCGTTCCGGTTCGGCGTGCAGGCAGTTGGGGTCGATGTGGCCCGCGTGCAGGCCGTCCTCGACGTCGTGCACGGAGTACGCCACGTCGTCCGACCAGTCCATCACCTGGGCCTCGAAGCACGTGCGCGTGCCGGGGGCGCCCTTGCGGACCCAGTCGAAGACGGGTCTGTCGTCCTCGTAGACGCCGAACTTGGGGGACTTGGGGTCGGTGGGGTGCGCTCCGCGCGGCCAGGGGTACTTGGTGGCGGCGTCGAGAGTGGCGCGGGTGAGGTTGAGGCCGACGCTCACCATCTCGCCCGTCGTGTCGCTTCTTACGAAGCGCTTCGGTTCGATGCGGGTGAGGAGTCTGAGGGATTGCGCGTTGCCCTCGAAGCCGCCGCAGTCGTCGGCGAATTCGTTCAGTGCCTGTTCGCCGTTGTGGCCGAAGGGCGGGTGGCCGAGGTCGTGGGAGAGGCAGGCGGCTTCGACGAGGTCGGGGTCGCAGCCCAGGGCTGCGCCCAGCTCGCGGCCTACCTGGGCGCACTCCAGGGAGTGGGTCAGGCGGGTGCGGGGGCTGGCGTCCCAGGCCTGGCTTCGGGTTCCTGGGGTGACCACCTGGGTTTTGCCGGCGAGGCGGCGTAGGGCGGCGGAGTGGAGGATTCGGGCGCGGTCGCGTTGGAAGGCGGTGCGGCCGGGGCGTTTGTCGGGCTCGGGTGCCCAGCGGGCGACTGACGGCGGGTCGTAGGGGTGGGGTGCTGCTGTACGTGTGCCTGCGGTGCCTTCCATGCTTCGACAGTAAGCGGCGGTAGTGACAATTCGGGAGTTGCGGGGCGCCTATGCGTTTGCCGGGTGCGGTTTCGGGGCGAGTGCGGGTGCGTGGGGGCTGGTCGCGCAGTTCCCCGCGCCCCTTAGGGAGATGGCCCCGCCGTTAGTTGCCAGGGTCTGGTCGTAGCGGTGGAGGACCAAGCGGGCCATCGCGGGGTGGGCTCCCAGGGGGGCCGATGCGATCCAGGGGGCCTGTTCCGCGCACTGGGTTGCGAAGCGGCCCGGGGCTGTGAAGCAGGATGCCACTGCCACCCTGTGGTGGCCTCGGGCGGTGAGGGCGCGGATCGCCTCGGGGACCGTGGGGGTCGCCGCGGAGGCGTAGGCCGGGATCACGGGGACGCCCAGGCGGGCGGCCAGGAGGTTGGCCGTGCGGGTGGTGTCGAGCCTTGAGTCCGGGTCCCGGGAGCCTGCCGCTGCCAGTACTACGGCGCTCGCCCGGCGGGTTCCGTCGTCCATCCTCGTTCGCCAACCGGCCTCCACCAGGCGGTCGTAGAGGGTCTCCACGAGGAGGGGGTGCGGGCCCAAAGGGGTCGCCACGCGCGTGCGTGCCTCGGCCTCCGCCGCCATCTCGGGGATGTCCTGCTTGACGTGGTAGCCGCGGGCCAGGAGGAGGGGGACGAGGACGGCTTCCGCGGTGCCCAGTCGGGTGAGGGTGTCCGGGAGGCGGGGCTCGTTGAGTTCGATGTGGCCCAGGTGGACGGGGAGGCCGGGGCGGAGTTCGCGGACGCGGGCCGCGAGGGCTCGTACGGTGCTCAGGGCGCGCGGGTCGCGGCTGCCGTGGGCCACCATGACCAAGGCCGGCGGGTCGGGCGGGACAGGGCGCCTGGTGCCGTTCAGGGAGACGAGGCTGAGCTGGTCGGCGAGCTGGCTGCTTATCCGGTTCATGAGATGCGCCGTACTGTCGAGGGTCGTGGACTCGTCGTGAGGGTGGTTCGACGCCGTCATGGAGTGATGGTGGCGGTGGGAGGTTGCCGTCCCGTTGCACCGGAATGACGGAGGTTTTCCGGGGGTTCACGGTGGGGTGCCGGGGGTGTGTGAGGTGATGTGACCTGCGGAGTCCGGACTCACAGTGAAGCCGGTCACACTGCGGGCGGTGAACCGGAGCGGGTCACGGCGCGTCTGTGACAGTCGAACCCGTTCGGGAGGGGCCCCTTTGATGCGTTGGATGCGTGCGGTGAGTCGCCTGAGACTTCGTCGGCCTCGGCTGCGACTGCCACACACGCGTGCGGGGTGGCGACACCTGGTGCAGGTGGTGGCCGCCGGGTGTGTTCTCGCGCTGCTTCCGGCGACCTGGCTGTGGGTGTCCACGGCCGACCGGCTGCGGACCCTCCAGGACGTGCCGCGCACCGATGTCGCCGTGGTCTTCGGGGCCGGGCTGTGGGACGGCGAGCCGTCGCCGTATCTCGCGCACCGGCTGGACGCGGCGGCGACGCTGTACCGGGAGGGCCGGGTGAAGGTCGTCCTGGTGACCGGCGACAACAGCCGCAAGGACTACGACGAGCCGGACGCGATGCGCGTCTACCTGGCGAAGCACGGGGTGCCACGCGCGCGCGTGGTGACCGATTACGCCGGTTTCGACACCTGGGACTCCTGCGTCCGCGCCAAGAAGATCTTCGGCGTCGACAAGGCCGTACTGATCAGCCAGAACTTCCACATCCGGCGGGCGGTCGCGCTGTGCGACGCGGCGGGGGTCGACTCGTACGGCGTCGGTGTCGACGAAGCGCACAACGCGACCTGGTACTACGGCGGTACGCGCGAGGTGCTCGCGGCGGGCAAGGCCGCGCTGGATCTGCTGGTCCATCCCGATCCGCGCTTCCTCGGGCCGAAGGAGCCGGGAATCGCGCGGGCGCTGGCCGCCGGCAACTGAGGCCCGCTCGGCGACGGTTCAGCGGGTTCAGCGGCGGTTGATCCAGTCGCCGCCCTCGATCAGCTTGCCGTGGGTGCGGAGGCGGGCGGTGACGGCGGGGGCGGCGAGGTACACCCAGGCGCGTACGGCCGTGCCGTCGGCGTCGCGGGTCACCCGACGTTCGACGCGTTCGTAGAGGTTGTGCGGGTCGCCGGGGGCGTAGTCCTCAAGTCGGTCGAGGGCGATGAGGAGTTGGGGGTGGGCCTCGGGGCGCGCGGTGACGAGTTCGCCGACGATCACCGAGCCGGGGGCCTCGACGGCGTACGGGTAGCCGGGGCCGTCGTAGAGCGCGGCCGCGTGGAGTCGTGCCCGTTCCTCGGAGTCCGTGCGGCCGCGCAGGAAGAGGTCGTGGTTGGGCTCGCCGGGGCGGAGCGTGCCGTAGACGAAGAAGGGGAGGGGCGGCGTCGTCATCGCTCTCCTTGAGCCCTGATGCCCGGATGTCCGGATGGCCAAGTGCCGGAAGCCCGGAAGTCTTTGCACGCGCTATGGACACGACATGTCATGCCCCCTTAAATCTAATCCAACATCAACTCCCTCTCCCCTCCCCCACTTGCGTCCCCGAGGAGAACGATGAGTCAAACACGGCACATCCGAGGTTCCCGTCTCGCCACGGCCGGCGTCGCGGCCGGCGCCGCGACCCTGTTGGCCGCCACCCTCGCCCCCACCGCCCACGCGGCCGACCGCCCGACCCGGACCACCGCGATCGCGAACGCCGCGTCGGCGTTGGTGGCCCATGCCGCGGGCTTGGGGCTGACGGCCGCGGAGGGCACGTCGGTCCGTGACGTGATCGTCGACGCGGACGGCACGCAGCATGTCCGCTACGACCGTACGTACCGCCAACTCCCCGTTCTCGGCGGCGACTTCGTGGTCCATCTGGCCGCGAACGGCAGTTATCGGAGTGCCGACCGCGCGACCCGGAGCTCCATATCCCTGTCGTCCGTGACGCCGAAGGTGGTCGCCCCCAAGGCGGCGGACCTGGCGGTGAACGCGTTGCGGGCGGCGAATCTCGGTGAGGCGCTGAAGGGGGTAACCGCCAAGCCCCAGCTGATAGTTGACGCCCTCCATGGCACCCCGAAGCTCGCCTGGCGGACGAACGTCGTCGCCAAGGACTCGCTCGGCAACCCGGTCGCCCGCACGGTGCTGACCGACGCCCGCAGCGGCACCCAGATCGACGCCTGGGACAGCGTGGAGACGGCGACCGGTGACGGGAAGTCGCTGTACAGCGGGACGGTGCCGTTGGAGACGACGCTGTCGGAATCGACGTATCAGCTCAAGGACGCGACGCGCGGCGGGACTTACACCGGTGACGCGGCGAACAAGACCGACCTGTGCATCCTCGGCATCTGCATCAGCCGCGCGCCGTCCACGGTGTTCACGGACGCCGACAACCACTGGGGCACGGGGGCGACTTCGGACCGTTCGTCGGCCGCGGTGGACGCTCAGTACGGCACGGACGAGACCTGGGACTACTACAAGAACGTCCACGGCCGGAACGGCATCGCGGGCGACGGCAAGGGCTCGTACAACCGCGTCCACTACGGCAACAGCTACAACAACGCCTTCTGGGACGACAGCTGCTTCTGCATGACGTACGGCGACGGTGACGGGACGCAGCTCGGGCCGCTGGTGGCGCTGGATGTCGCCGGGCACGAGATGACGCACGGCGTGACGTCCAAGACGGCGGCGCTGACGTACTCGGGCGAGTCCGGCGGGCTGAATGAGGCGACCTCCGACATCATGGGCACGCTGGTGGAGTGGTACGCCAACAACTCGTCCGATCTCGGGGACTACTTGATCGGCGAGAAGATCGTCCGGTCGGGTTTCGGCAAGGCGGCGCTGCGGTTCATGGACCAGCCGTCCAAGGACGGTAATTCCGCGGACTGTTGGAGTTCGTCGGTCGGGAATCTCGACGTCCACTACTCGTCGGGCGTCGCCAACCACTTCGCGTATCTCCTCGCGGAGGGCAGCGGCGCGAAGACCATCAACGGCGTGAGCTACAACTCGCCCACGTGCAACGACTCTTCGGTGAGCGGCATCGGCCGGGACAAGCTCGGGGCCATCTGGTACCGGGCGTTGACGGTCTACATGACGTCCTCGACGAACTACGCGGGGGCGCGGACGGCGACGCTCAGCGCGGCGAAGGACCTTTACGGGGTGGGGAGTTCGGAGTACGCGGCGGTGGGCGCGGCGTGGAGTGCGGTAAGCGTGGGGTGAGCTGAGGCTCGGAGCCGGCGGACTCGAAGTCGGCGGGTTCGCGGTCGCCCCGGTCTGTGGACCGGGGTGGCCGTTCACCGGAGTTGTGCCGTGGCGATGGCCGGGCCGCGCTGCGGCGGGTGGACGCGGTGGGCGGGTCCGTGTCATTCCGGGGCGGGCTGGTCGGTGCGCAGGACGTGGACGTCCGTAAAGCGATCGAGGAACTGGGCGCGGACGGCACCCACGACGCGACTCCCGCGACGGCGGGCCTGGGAGCACGCCTTCCCAGCGGGAAGCCGCCCCCGTCCGGCTCCACGGCGACCTCCTCCCCGGCAACCTGCTGACCGGGTCCGGCCGACTCACCGCGGTCATCGACTTCGGCTGCCTCGGGGGCTGCGACCCGGCGGCGGACGCGCTGCCCGCGTGGGCCTTGTTCTCCGCCGGAACGTGTGAAGTCTTCCGCGAGGCGGGCGAGTTCGAGGACGAGGTGGGGGTGGGGCATCGGGCTGTGCGGGAAACGCTGGAGGACTTCGGGGTCTGATCCGCGTTCACTCCACCGGCACCGGGTGCCGTTTCCGCCACGCGGTGCGCGGTTTCTCCAGCGGTGCGGGAGCAATCCCCCGCGTCGCATGGGAGGCAGGCGCGAACACGCGGCCGCAGTCCGAGCCGTCCGCAGGGGCGAGCCGGCACGGGACCCCGCGGAACGACGTCCGCCGCGACGCCCGGCGGGTTGAGGTGGCGTACTTGCCGTTCCTGGAATCCCTGGATACTTGACGTCATGGCTGATCAGCACGAGGTTTCCATCGTCCGTCGACCGGGCCGGACTCTTTCCGTCGAGGACGGGCTGGGCGCGTTGCTGGCGGCGTACCACCTGCGGACGGAGGCCGAGAAGGGGCAGGCCGTTGCCGACGTGGACGGGCTGCCGGACCGGTACCGGGCGGAGATCTCGGACCCGCGGACCGCGTTCGTCGACGATGTCGTGCTGGTGGCTGTGAACGGGACCGCCGCGGTGGGTTGCCTGGTGGTGACCGCTCCCGTCGACGGGCGGTCGGAGATCAAGCGGCTCTGGACGGATCCGGCGTTCCGGGGCCGGGGCATCGCGTCCGACCTGCTCGGTGCGGCGCTCGCGCATGCGGCGGAAAGCGGCGCGGGTGCCGTGCGGTTGTCGGTGTGGAAGTGGCGGACCGGGGCCATCGCCCTCTACGAACGGTTCGGCTTCGCCGTCACCGCGTCATGGGACGAGCGGGATCAACTGGTCTGCATGGAGCGGGCCTTGTGAGTGGTGTCGTACGACGTCCAACTCGCACCACACCGCCTTGCCCACGGTGAGTTCGCGCACGCCCCAACGGTCGGCGATCTGAACATCTGACCGCGACCGACACCAGCCCGCGGCAACACGACAAGGCCGTCGCCCGCTGTGGGCAACGGCCTTGTCCTCCAGGTGAGTTGACGTCCACCTGGGTCAGGCGGCCAACTCCCGGTCCGACGGCTCCTCTTGAACCTCGGTCGCCGGCTCCCCCGGCTTCCCGTCCCGCATCACCACCGCCGCCAGCACCCCCGCCGCCACCACCCCAACCACGCTGACCATAAAGGTCGTTGACATGGCGCTCGTGAACGCCTCCCGCGCCGCCCGGACCAGCCCCGCGTCCCCGTGCGCCGCCGCCAGCGCCCCGCCGATCGAGTGGCGAGCCCCGTCGGACGTACCGGAGGGCATCTCGTCGGCGAAGCCGCTCGACAGGAGCGAGCCGAGGATCGCGATACCGAGGGCCGTACCGGCTTGCTGGATCGTGTCGTTGAGAGCCGAGCCGACGCCCGCCTTGTCCTCGGGGATCGTGCCCATCAGCGCGCCCACGGCCGCCGGCATCGCGAGGCCCGCGCCCAGGCCGAGGAGGCCGAGCGCGACCGCCGGGACGGTGAAGCCGGTGTCGGCCGTGACCGTCGTAAGGAGAACGAAGGACGACGCCATCACCAGCATGCCCGCCAGGATCAGGTACCGATGGCCGTACCTCGTCGTGAACTTGGCGCCCGCCGCGTTGCCGACCAGCGCGGTGACCGCCAGCGGCACGAAGGCCAGACCCGCCTTGACCGGGGAGTAGCCGAGCACGAATTGCAGGTACTGCGTCAGGACCAACAGCAGGCCGCCGTTGCCTATCTGGACCAGGGTCAGGGAGAGCGAACCGCCGCTGAAATTACGGCTCTTGAAGAGGACCAGGGGGACCATCGGGGTCGGCGTGACGTTCTCCCAGATCACGAATCCGGCCAGCCCCAGCACTGCCACCACGAGGGTGACGAGCGCTCGGCCCGCGAACGCGCCGTGCTGCGGGATCTCGATGATCCACCAGATCAGCGCGGTCATACCGATCGCCGAGAGCACCGCGCCCAGCGGATCCGGCTTCTGCCAGGGGCCCTTGGACTCCGGCATCAGCGTCACACCGGCCACCAGGGCGAGGGCGACGACCGGAACGTTGAGGAAGAAGATGGAGTGCCATGAGAAGTGGTCGATCAGGACGCCGCCCAGCACCGGGCTGCCGACCAGCGCCAGCATCGACACCGAACCCCAGGCCGCCATCGCCTTGCCGCGTTCCTCCGCGTCGAAGACCGTGATGAGGATCGAGAGCGTCGACGGCATGATCAGCGCACCGCCCACCCCCATCGCCACCCGTACGGCGATCACCTCACCGGGGTTCGCGCAGAACGTCGCCGCCAGTGACGCCGCCCCGAAGAGCACCAGGCCGATCAGCATCACCTTCCGGCGGCCGAAGCGGTCGCCGAGGCTGCCGGAGGTCAGCAGCAGGCCGGCGAAGACCAGGATGTAGGAGTCGAGGATCCACTGGGTGTCCTGGGCGCTCGCCCCGAGGCTCTCGGTCATCGACGGGACCGCCACGGTCAGCGCCATGCCGTCGACCACCAGGACCAGCGAGCTGAGGCACAGCACGACGAGGATCCACCAGCGCCGGGGGTTTCGGGTCTCCATGGGGCTTCCCTTCAGAGTCGCCGTTCGGCTTTGTGCGCACACCGTTCCTTTGATGCGAACACTGTACGCACAGGGGAACAGTGTGCGCAATCCTTGAACTCTGTACGCTGGATGCGAACGACGTACGCACGAAGGCACAAAGGAGCGCCCATGGCCCCTCGGACCAAGCCGAACGCCATCCCCTCGGTGTGGGCCCGTGAGCAGCGCGCGCCCGACCAGCCCGCGCTCAGCCGGGACGCGATCGTCCGCGAGGCGATCGCGATGCTGGACGCCGACGGCATCGAGGCGCTGAGCATGCGCAAGCTCGGCGCACGCCTGGGCGCCGGCGCGACCTCCCTCTACCGGCATGTCGCGACCAAGGACGAGCTGATGGAACTGGCCGTCGACGAGGTCGCCGCCGAGATCCACGTCCCGGCCGCGGACACCGCCGACTGGCGCGCCGCCGTCACCGAGGCCGCCGCGTCCTTCCGTACGACCGCGCTACGGCACCGCTGGCTGTCCTCGGTACTCGGGCAGGCCGGGCTCGCCTACCTCGGCCCGAACCTCATGTCCTTCTCCGAACGGCTCGCCGCGCTGTTCACGACCGTCGGCTTCCCCGAGCCGAGCGGCGCGATCGACGCCGTGCTGTCGTACACGATCGGGATGAGCACCACGGAGGCCGCCTGGCTCACCACGGTCGCGCGGTCCGGGGAGAGCGAGGCCGAGTTCATCGCCCGCCTGATGCCTGCCGCGCGGCAGGCGGCGGCCGGTCACACCCATCTCGCCGGTTCCTACGCCGAGTCGACCGCCACGACCACCGACCCGGTGGCGCTGCGGGACGGCAAGTTCGCCTACGGCCTCGACGTCGTCCTCGACGGGCTGTCACTGCGGCTGACGCGCTAGGCCTCGACCGGCACCCGCAACTCCGTTTCCCCAGTGGCTAGTTGCTCGCCCGGGTGGTGAGCTGGGAGCCGTCGTCGACGGTCCGGGTGGCGAACGGGACGCGGACACACCCCGCCCGCCGGAACACGTCTTATGGCGTGGGGCGGGTTCCCGTTCGAGTGAATCAGGGGGTGATCCACGTGGCGTCATCGAGGTGGCACGCCGTTTCCAGTGATCGTTTAGGCGTTGAACCGACCGATGCGTCTGTTTTCCGGCGCGTCTTCCAGAGATCTTTGGGAGTAGTCATGCGTATGCGTTCCGCCCTGACCACGTCCGTCCTCGCCGTCGGCATCCTGCTCGGTGGCGCTGGTGCCGCCCTCGCCCACGGCAACGGCCCGTTCCCCCACGACGACGGCGCGCTCGTCCAGGGCACCGGCTCGCAGGGCTCCGGGCACGTCGACAACACGATGTTCGCCGGTGTCATCAACCACGTCGGGCCCGTCTACGCCTCGACCACCAAGACGGACCACGACTGGGACCGCGGCACGTTCGAGGGCATCTTCGGTTTCTGACACGTCCACCCGGCGCACCGGACCGGGTAACGCACCGAGTCGTCAGTGACGGTGCGAAGGGGGCGGCCGACCTGTGTCGGCCGCCCCCCATTTTTTTTGCGTCCAATTTTCTTGCGTCAGATCAACGGCCGCACCTGGCGCGCCTCCTTCAACGCCCTTCCCCACCAGACCAGTTGGTCCAGCATCGCCTTCGCCGCCGCGTCCGGGGCCGTGGAGTCCTTGAGGCGGCCGTCGTCGTCGAAGGACGCGCCCGCGTTGTGGAAGGACACGGTGTCGCGGACCGTGACGGCGTGGAGTTCGGCGAAGACCTGGCGCAGGTGTTCCACCGCGCGCAGGCCGCCCGCGAGGCCGCCGTAGGAGACGAGGGCGACGGGCTTGGCGCGCCACTCGGTGAAGTGCCAGTCGATCAGGTTCTTGAGGCCGGCCGGGAAGGAGTGGTTGTACTCGGGGGTGAGGACGACGAAGGCGTCCGCGGCGGCCAGCTTGGGGGTGATGTCGGCGAGTGCCGCGGTCGCCTCCGGGGTCGGGGCGAGGGTCGTGGGCAGGTGGCCGGTGTCGGCCACGTCGACGACCTGGAGGGTGAGGTCGGGGTGGTCGCGGACGTGGGTGAGGAGCCAGTCGGCGACGACCGGGCCGAAGCGGCCGTGGCGGTTGCTGCCGATCACGACGGTGACGGTCAGAGGAGCGGTAGTGGTGTCCATGCGGGCAGCCTGGTACCTCAACCATTCTTGAGGTCAAGTGCGGCCATCACCCGTTCACACGCGCGGCTTGCGCTCTTCGGGTTCATCTCCGGGACGGGTTTCGCCGTACCCCGTCGTACCGCTATGACCTGGTGAAACGACGACGGGGCGGGCCGTATTGGCCCCTTTCTGACACCCATTCACCGCATTTCTGACGCTCGCTCAGGAAGCGGGCTCGGCCCGGTGCCACTTACCTCGGAAGGGCAGCCAACCACAGCTCGGAGGAGCACCGATGCGTCGTACCGCCCGTCTGCTGACCGGCACCGCGCTCGCCGTCGCCGCCGCGGGTCTCGCGACCGCGCCGGCGTACGGCGGCGAGAGGAGCAGCCTGGAGGTGTTCCCGTCGAACGCCGTGCCGGGCGGCGACGTCACGGTGAACACGGCGGCGTGCGGCGACGACGGTACGGCCGCCGGTGATGCCAGCGCGGTGGGCGCCGGCACGTTCACGCTGGCGCCGAGCGCGCACGAGGGCGATGCGATCGGGCAGTTCAAGGTGCCGCCGAGTGCGCAGCCGGGGACGTACGAGATCGTCGCGAAGTGCACGGACGGCCGGCAGGTCAGCGGTGATCTGCTGGTGACACTGGCCTCGATGCGGCAGCAGGTGCAGCCGCGAGGAAGTGTGAAGACGGGGGTCGGCGGCGCCTTGGGCCCCGACCCCGTACAGACCGCGGCCGGCGTGGCGGCTCTCGCCGTCGCCGCCGCGGGCGGTACCTGGCTCCTGCATCGCCGGGCGAGAGGCGACAGGTTCTGACGGACACCCTCCGCCGTCCGTCCGCCGGTACCGCATGTCCCCTCCCCCTCCGGGTCCGACGCCCCTCGTGGCCCGGAGGGGGGCGCGGGGCCAGTTGCTGGAGAGGGGTTGATTCCTCATGCGTCGTAGATGTCGTAGATACGGCAATGCCGCGACAGGGGCCAATACCGCCATAGGGGTCGTCACCGTGGTCGCCCTGTGCACGGGCGCGTGGCTGTTGACCAGCGGATCCGGGACGAACGCTCCGCCGCAGCCGTCCGCCGCCGAGGGGCGGCCCGATCCGGTCACCGCGCGTACCGCGGCCCGCGCGCTGCCGCCGTCGCCGCCGGACCGCATCCGGATCCCGGCCATCCATGTGAACGCCCCGCTGATGGGCCTCAAGCTGACGAGCACCGGCAGCCTGGACGTGCCCCCGGCCGCGAAGAAGAACCTCGCCGGCTGGTACGAGGCCGGCACGACCCCCGGCGAGACCGGCACGGCGGTCGTCGCGGGGCATGTCGACAACGCGGATGGCCCCGCCGTCTTCTATGACCTCGGCGCCCTGAAGAAGGGCAACGCGATTGAGCTGGACCGGTTGGACGGGAGCGTCGCGTTGTTCACGGTGGACGCGGTCGAGGTGTATCAGGCGAGCCGGTTTCCCGATCAGAAGGTGTATGGGGCTGCGCGGCGGCCCGAGTTGAGGGTGATCACGTGTGGGGGCGGGTATTCGCGGGCGACGGGGTATCAGGGGAATGTGGTGGTGTTCGCGCACCTGAGCGGTAGCCGGTAAGAGCTGCGGGGGAAGGGCCGTGCGTCGTCTGCGGGTCCGTCGTGGCTGGTCGCGCAGTTCCCCGCGCCCCTTGGGGCACTGGGGGTTGGGGCGTTCAAATGTTCGGGCTTTTTCATGCCAGCCACTGCTGGTACGCCAGGTTCGCCACCAGCGCGAAGACCACCGTCAGCAGCACGACCCGCACGAAACCGCTGCCCTGCTTCAGTGCCGTGTGCGCGCCCAGCATTCCGCCCGCGAGGTTGAACACCGCCATCAGCGCGGCGAGTTGCCACAGGACCGTGCCCTGCCAGGCGAACATCGCGAGGGCGCCCGCGTTGGTGCAGCAGTTGACGATCTTCGCGGTGGCCGATGCGGTCACCAGGTCGAGGTGGAGTACGGCGGTGAGCGCGAGGACCAGGAACGTGCCGGTGCCGGGGCCCACGAGACCGTCGTAGAAACCGATGCCCAGGCCCGCGAGGCCGATCGCCGCGAGGATCTGGCGGCGGGTGGCCGGGCCGGGGGCGGGGGCCGTGCCGAAGGCCGGGCGGAGGATCACGAAGGTGGCTACCGCGAGCAGGACGACCATGATCACCGGCTTGAGTACGTCGGTGCTCATGCCGGCCGCGAAGAAGGCACCGGCCGAGCTGCCGGCGAGTGCCGCGAGGCCGATGCGTACGGCCAGGCCGACGTTCACGGGTGCCTTGCGGGCATACGTCACCGCCGCCCCGGACGTGCCGACGATCGCGACGGCCTTGTTGGTGCCGAGCGCGGTGGCGGCCGGGGTGCCGGCGGGCAGGCCGAGGAGGAGTACCGGCAGCAGGAGGAGTCCGCCGCCGCCCACCACGGCGTCGATCCAGCCGGCCGCGAGGGCGGTGAGGCAGAGGACGGCGACCATGGTCAGCGGTATGTCGGGCATGATCATGACCCTATGGACGGGGTGCGTGTGCCGTCCATGTATTTGGGGAGTGGTGAGGTTCGGTTGACCGGACCTCACACTCCGCCCCCGGCGCCCACCCGGAACCCTCACACCCCCCGCGCGCTCCCGCTGAGGGCAGCGTTCCTCGCGGGAAACAGGCGGGATGCGATCGGGTAACACCGGCGTCGCAGGCTCCTGGGCATGACCTCGAATCCGCGTGTGGTGCCCACCATCGTGCTCGTCGGCCACGGCATGGTCGGTCAGCGCTTCCTCGAAGCACTCGCCGAGCGCGGCCTGACCGCCACGCACCGCGTGGTCGTGCTGTGCGAGGAACCGCGCCCTGCCTACGACCGCGTCCAGCTCACCTCGTACTTCTCGGGCCGCACGCCCGAGGAACTCTCGCTCACGGACCCGGAGTTCATCGCGGCCCACGGGATCGAGCTGTACGTCGGCGATCCGGCGGAGACGATCGACCGGGCGACGAAGACGGTAACGGCCCGCTCCGGTCTGACAGTTGAGTACGACACACTCGTCCTCGCCACCGGCTCGTATCCCTTCGTGCCGCCCGTCCCGGGCAAGGACGCCGAGGGCTGCTTCGTCTACCGGACCATCGAGGACCTCCTCGCGATCGAGGAGTACGCGAAGTCGAGGGCGACGACGGGTGCCGTGGTGGGCGGCGGGCTGCTCGGCCTGGAGGCCGCGGGCGCGCTGAAGGGGCTCGGACTCACCAGCCACATCGTGGAGTTCGCGCCGCGCCTGATGCCGGTGCAGATCGACGAGGGCGGCGGCGCCGCGCTGCTGCGCACCATCGAGGACATGGGCCTGAGCGTCCACACGGGCGTGGGCACCCAGGAGATCGTGACCGGCGCGGACGGCGCGGTCACCGGTATGAAGCTGTCGGACGGTTCCGAACTCGCCACGGACCTGGTGGTGTTCAGCGCCGGTGTCCGCCCCCGCGACCAACTCGCCCGCGCCTGCGGCCTGTCGGTCGGCGAGCGCGGCGGCATCACGGTCGACGAGCAGTGCCGTACGGTCGCCGACCCGCACGTGTTCGCGATCGGTGAGTGCGCGCTGGCTGCGGACGGCCGGGTGTATGGGTTGGTGGCGCCCGGTTATGAGCAGGCGGAGACCGCCGCCGCGACCATCGCGCGGGACGAATCCGCCTTCACCGGCGCCGACTTGTCGACCAAGCTGAAGCTGCTCGGCGTGGACGTGGCGTCCTTCGGCGACGCGCACGGCGCCACCGCGGACTGCCTCGACGTCGTCTACTCCGACGCGCGGGCGGGGACGTACAAGAAGCTGGTGATCGGCCGGGGCGGCGAGCTGCTGGGCGGCATCCTGGTCGGCGACGCGGACGCGTACGGCACGCTGCGCGCGTTCACGGGGTCCGTACCGCCCGTCTCCCCCGAGCAGTTGGTGCTGCCGGCCGGTTCCGGGGGCGCCGTCCAGCTCGGTCCGTCCGCGCTGCCCGACGCGGCCGTCGTCTGCTCGTGCCACAACGTCACCAAGGGCGCGATCCGCGGCGCGGTCACCGATCACTCCTGCACGAGCGTGCCCGAGGTGAAGAAGTGCACCAAGGCCGGTACCGGCTGCGGGAGTTGCGTCAAGGTGCTCGGCCAGCTGGTCACCGCCGAACTGGAGGCGAACGGCGTCGAGGTCGACAAGGGCCTGTGCGGCTGCTTCGCGCAGACCCGCGAGGAGCTGTACGAGATCGCCCTCGCGCTGCGCATCAACTCCTACCAGGATCTGCTGGACCGCTACGGCCGTGAGGGCGCCCGGGGTGGCGACGGCTGCGAGATCTGCAAGCCGACGGTCGCCTCGATCATCGCGTCCCTCGCCCCGACGATCGGCGCCAGCGGCTACGTCCTGGACGGCGAGCAGGCGGCCCTCCAGGACAGCAACGACCACTTCCTCGCCAACTTGCAGAAGAACGGGTCGTATTCGATCGTCCCGCGCATCCCCGGCGGCGAGATCACCCCCGAGAAGCTCATCGTGATCGGCGAGGTGGCCCGGGACTTCGGTCTGTATACGAAGATCACCGGCGGCCAGCGCATCGACCTGTTCGGCGCGCGGGTGGAACAACTCCCGCTGATCTGGGCCCGGTTGGTGGACGCCGGCTTCGAGTCGGGCCACGCGTACGGAAAGGCCCTGCGGACCGTCAAGTCCTGTGTGGGGCAGACCTGGTGCCGCTACGGCGTCCAGGACTCGGTGCGGATGGCGATCGACCTGGAGCTGCGCTACCGGGGGCTCAGGTCGCCGCACAAGCTCAAGTCGGCGGTCTCCGGCTGCGCCCGCGAGTGCGCCGAGGCCCAGTCGAAGGACTTCGGGATCATCGCCACCGCCAGCGGCTGGAACCTCTACGTCGGCGGCAACGGCGGCGCGACCCCACGCCACGCGGACCTGCTGGCGAAGGACCTCTCCGATGCCGAACTGGTGCGCCTGATCGACCGGTTCCTCATGTTCTACATCCGTACGGCCGACCGGCTGGAGCGCACGAGCGTGTGGCTGGAGCGGATTCCGGGTGGCCTCGACCACGTCCGTGACGTGGTCGTGGAGGACTCGCTCGGCATCTGCGAGGAGCTGGAGTCACTGATGGCCGCGCATGTCGCCGGGTACCGCGACGAGTGGGCCACCACCATCAACGACCCCGAGAAGCTGGCCCGGTTCGTGTCCTTCGTGAACGCGCCCGACACCCCGGACCCGGTCGTCGGCTTCGTCCCCGAGCGCGACCAGATCAAGCCCGACCTGCCGCTGCTGACCATCGGCATGCGGCCCCAGCAGACCGCAGACGTCCTGGAAGGAAGCGCCCAGCGATGACACTGGCTCCCGAGACGACCGACCTGAAGGTCCAACTCCAGCTGGCCGAGGGCTGGTTCACGGTCTGCGACCTGAACCGGCTCGCCCCCGGCCGCGGAGTGGCGGCCCTGCTGCCCGACGGCCGCCAGGTCGCCCTGTTCCGCGACCGCTCCGGCACCCTCTACGGCATCGACAACCGCGACCCGTTCAGTGGAGCGGCGGTCCTCTCCCGCGGCCTGACCGGCACCCACCAGGGCCGCCCGTTCGTCGCGTCGCCGCTGCTCAAGCAGCGCTTCGACCTGGCCTCCGGGGAGTGCCTGGACGACGCGTCGGTGCGGGTGGCGACGTACGAGGTGCGGGCGGGCACGGAGTGACGCGCGAGCCGTGCTGCCCCCTCGTCGCGAGGCGCACCACGGCTCCCCTCCTCACCGGACGCGATGTGTGCGCAGCGCGGTCGTCAGGGCCGCGGTGCTCAACACGGCCGTGAACAGGAGGTAGTAGCCCGGTGCCACCGGCGAACCGGTCGCCTCGATCAGGGCCGCGGCGATCGTCGGGGTGAAGCCGCCGAAGAGCGCGACCGTCGTGTTGTAGCTGAAGGACAGGCCCGTCGCGCGGGCCCGGGCCGGGAAGACGTCCGCCATCACCGACGGCAGCGTCCCGAAGTACACCGCCTTGAGCAGGGCGAGGACGGTGGTGCACACCGCGAACGTGAGGAAGGACGGCGAGGCGTTGAGCCACAGGAAGAGCGGGACGACGCTCACGCCGATCAGCACCGCGGCCGGGACCATGATGCGCAGCCGGCCGTGGCGGTCGCCCAGCAGCCCCACGAGCGGTGTGACGAAGGTCAGGACGGCCCCGGCGATGAGCAGCGCGGTGAACGACAGCGAGGCGTCCAGGCCCAGTTGACCGATGCCGTACGTCGGCAGGTACTGGAGCATGAAGTTCAGCGCCGTCGAGACGATCAGCGCACCGCCCGCGATCAGCAGCCCGCCCCAGTGGTCGCGGAAGACCGACACGATCGGCGAGGGCTTCGGGGCGGCCGACTCCAACTCCGTTGCCAGTGCGGGGGATTCGTCCATGTACCGGCGCACGAAGTAGCCCACGGGGCCGATCAGCAGGCCGAACGCGAACGGCACGCGCCAGCCCCACGACGTCATCTGGGCGTCGGACAGCAGAGCCGTGAGAGCCGCCGCGAAGCCCGCCGCCAGGAGGGTCGACAGGCCCTGACTGGCGAACTGGAAGCTGCCGAGGAAACTCTTGCGCCGCTCGTCCTGCTCGACCAGGAAGGACGTGGCCGCCCCGAACTCGCCCCCGGCCGCGAACCCTTGGATCAGCCGCGCGAGCACGATCCCCAGGGTCGACGCGATCCCGAGGGTCGAGTAGCCCGGCATCACCGCGAGCAGCAGCGTGCCGAGCACCATGAGCCGGATCGACAACACCAGTGCTTTCTTACGGCCGTTGCGGTCCGCGTACGCGCCGAGCAGCAGCCCGCCGAGCGGGCGGATCAGATAGGTCACGCCGAACACGGCGTAGGCCTGCACCAGTTGGACGCCCGGGTTGCCGCCGGGGAAGAACGTGCGGCCGATGTACGACGCCATCAGTGCGTACAGGGCGAGGTCGAAGAACTCGAGCGCGTTGCCGATGCTCGCCACCGCGATGGCACGTCGTGCGGTGGGGCGGTTCGGTACCGAGGTGTCGTCGGGGTGCTTGGACTGAGCGGGCTGGGTGGGCT
>NZ_JBLTJC010000182.1:0-20284 GCF_048158785.1 Streptomyces colwelliae
GCGGGGGCCAGGCCTGGCACCCTGCGCGGGCGGGCGGCGCGCAGGGGTGCGAGGTGTTCCTCGGGGGCACCGGCCGCCGTGAGCTTCGCGGTCATGTACGCCAGCCAGCGGCCCGGTTCGGTCGAACGGGCCCGGCGGACGATCGCCGTGTCCGCCGCGTGCATCGCGAGCCACGCACCGGACGCCTCGCGCACCTGCCCGGACAGGCCGTGGTGGTCGGGGTGGTGGTGGGTGATGACCACGCCGTGGACCTCGGCGACCGACGTCCCGCAGGCCGACAGCCCCTGGACCAGGGTGTCCCAGGAGGCCGGGTCGTCCCAGCCCGTGTCGACCAGGACCGGTCCGCGGTCGGTGTCGACGACGTAGACGAGGGTGGTCCCAAGTGGGTTGTCGGGGATGGGGACTTCGATGGAACGAACGCCGCCGCCGTGGTCGTGGACCTGCCCCGTGGACGTCATGGACTCCCCAATCGCCGCCTTCCGGCCACTATACGTGGACTCCATCGACCGGAACTGGTATTCAGTCTTCGTATCTGATGGATCGTCAGACAGCGGTACCGGGGAGGCATTCGGCCATGACCGAGTTCGTGGAACACCGACAGCTGTTCATCGGCGGGGAGTTGACCGACCCCCTGGGCAAGGACGTCATCGAGGTCGTCTCCCCGCACACCGAGGAGATCATCGGACGCGTCCCGCACGCGTCGACCGGCGACGTGGACCGGGCGGTCGCGGTCGCCCGCCGGGCCTTCGACGAGGGGCCCTGGCCGCGCATGACCCCCGACGAGAGGATCGCGGTCGTCACCCGCATCAAGGACGCGATCGCCGTACGGTACGAGGAGATCGGCCGCGTCATCTCCTCCGAGAACGGGTCGCCGTACTCCTGGAGCATCCTCGGGCAGGCGCTGGGCGCGATGATGGTGTGGGACGCGGCGATCACCGTCGCGAAGGACTTCACCTACGAGGAGCAGCGGGACGGCGTCCTCGGGAAGATCCTCGTGCGCCGGGAGCCAGTTGGGGTCGTGGCCGCCGTAGTCCCGTGGAACGTCCCGCAGTTCGTGGCCGCCGCCAAGCTCGCGCCCGCGCTGCTCACCGGCTGCACGGTGATTCTCAAGCCGTCGCCCGAAACGCCCCTGGACGCCTATCTGTTGGGCGAGATCGCGAAGGAGGCCGGGCTGCCGGACGGCGTCCTGTCGATCCTCCCCGCCGACCGCGAGGTCAGCGAGTACCTCGTCGGACACCCCGGCATCGACAAGGTCTCCTTCACCGGCTCGGTCCCGGCCGGCAAGCGCGTGATGGAGGTCGCCGCCCGCCATCTCACCCGCGTGACACTGGAGTTGGGCGGCAAGTCGGCGGCGATCGTGCTGCCCGACGCGGACCTCGCGACCGCCGTCCCCGGCATCGTCTCGTCCGCCTGGATGAACAACGGCCAGGCGTGCGTCGCCCAGACCCGCATCCTCGTACCGCGCTCGCGCTACGACGAGTTCGCGGACGCCTTCGCTCAAGCGGCGAGCGCGCTCGTGGTCGGCGACCCGCTCGACCCGGCCACCCAGGTCGGCCCGCTGGTCGCCAAACGCCAGCAGCAGCGCAACCTCGACTACATCCGCATCGGCCAGGAGGAAGGCGCCAAGATCCTTACGGGCGGCGGCCGTCCACCGGGCCTGGACCACGGCTGGTACGTGGAGCCGACCCTCTTCGGAGACGTCGACAACTCCATGCGCATCGCCCGCGAGGAGATCTTCGGCCCGGTCATCTGCCTCCTCCCGTACGGCGACGAGACCGACGCCGTGAAGATCGCGAACGACTCCGACTACGGCCTCAGCGGCAGCGTCTGGACCGCCGACGTGGCCCACGGCATCGACATCGCCCGCCAGGTCCGCACCGGCACCTACAACGTCAACACCTTCAGCCTCGACATGCTCGGCCCCTTCGGCGGCTACAAGAACAGCGGTCTGGGACGGGAGTTCGGGCCCGAGGGCTACTCGGAGTTCCTCGAACACAAGATGATCCACCTGCCCGCCGGCTGGGAGGGGTGAACCCGGGATGGGCGACCGCTGGCAGGTAGAGGTCGACCGCTCCATCTGTATCGGCTCGGCCCAGTGCGTCCACCAGGCCCCCGACCGCTTCCACCTCGACCCGGCCATGCAGTCCCACCCGGCCGAACCGGAGACCGACGCCAACGAGAAGATCCTCGCGGCGGCGGAGGGCTGCCCGGTGGAGGCCATCATGATCACGCTGCTGGGAAGCGGGGAGCCGGTGTTCCCGCCCGAGGAGTAGGAGGCCTACGCTCCAGCGGTCGTAGTGGACACATGACCGACCGGGGTGGGAACGAGTGAAGAAGTCCGAGGCCGGAGAGCTGCTCGAGCAGGCGCGAACGGCGTGGGAGGCCGAGGAGTGGCTGCGCTCCGCCGACCTCTACGAGCGACTGCTCGCGCACTTCCCGGACGAGAAGGCGAGCGAGGCCTGGTGGTACGACGCGGCGCTCGCCCACAAGTTCCTGCGGAACTGGGCGAAGGCCTACGAGTTGGGGCGCGAGGCGGCCGCTCGCGCTCCGCGCGGCGAGGGCGACCCGGCGTACTGGAACCTCGGTATCGCGGCCACCATCCAGGGCGACTGGGCGGTGGCCCGGGACGCCTGGGCGGGCTTCGGCATCGAACTCCCGGACGGGGAGGGGCCGATCGAGACGCGGTTCGGTCCGGCGTGCGTACGGCTGGACACCGATGGCCAGCGCGAGGTCGTGTGGATCGAGCGGCTGTGCCCCACCCGCGGAAAGGTCGTCAACGTGCCCGTCACGGGCGGCCGTCGCTACGGCGAGATCGTCGTCCACGACGGCGAACCCAAGGGACAGCGGATCTACGGCGGTGTCGAAGTCCCCGTGTTCGACGAGCTGTTGCTCTTGGAAGCCTCCGAACTGCCCACCCTGGAGGTGACGGTGAGCGCCGCCGAGGCCGACGACCTGGAGGCGCTGCTCGCCCTCTTCACCGAGCACGGCTTCGGCGCCGAGCCGGCGAGCGGCGTGCGCGTGCTGTGCGCCTGTTGCAGCGAGGGCACGCACGAGCAGAAGCGGACGGTGACCACCGGCGCCCAGCAGGTCTCGCTGGCGGCCCCCGAGGAGGAGGCCCGGCGGCTGCTGGAGCGGTGGGCGGGGGAGACCGTGATCGGGCGCAGCTGGAGCGGGCTGGCGATGGTCGGCTAGGACGACTCCGGTGGCTGCCGGACGGTGGAGCGGGTCGGTGCGGACCGGCCAACGGCGTTCTGTGCGGGGCCTGTTGAGGCGGGACCGGTCACCGCGCCCAGCCGTGTCCTGATGGTGTCCGCCTCCGGCATGCCGTGTTCCGTGTACAGGGCGAGTGCCCGCTCGTAGTGCTGGACGGCGGGGGCGGTGTCGTCGAGGGCGAGGCGGGCCTCGGCCAACCCGCCGTGGGCGCGGGCCTGTTGGCCCGGGTTGCCGATGTCCTCGGCGATCGTGAGGGCGTCGGTGTGGTGGGCGAGGGCGTCGGTGGGGCGGCCGGCGGCCCGGGCGGCTTCGCCGAGGCCGTTGAGGGCTCTGGCCTCGCCGTCGCGGTCGCCGTTGTGGGAGTAGAGGGCGAGTGCCTGGCGGTGGCACTCGGCGGCCTGCGCGTGGTCGTCGCGGAGCGAGTGGACCAGGCCCAGGCCGTGCAGGGCCCCGGCCTCGCCGTAGCCGTCGCCCACCTCCCGGAGCAGGACCAGGGCCTGTTCCTGGTGGCAGGCCGCCTCGTCCAGGCGGTCGAGGCGCGTCTCGACCGTGCCGAGGTCCATCAGCGCGTGCGCCTCCAGATAGCGGTTGCCGGTGCGGCGCAGCAGGGTCAGGGACTGCTGGAGGTGGCCGGCGGCCTCGTCGTAGCGGCCCAACTGGCCCTCGACATGGGCGAGATTCTTCAGCGCGATCGACTCGCCCGATGTGTCGTCGACGCTCCGGTACAGCACCAGGGCCCGGTCGAGATACTCGACGGCCGACAGGAAACGCCCCAGGCGTTCCTCGACCAGGCCGAGGTTGGTCAGGGCGCGGGCCTCGCCGCTGGGGTCGGCGGCCCGGCGGAACAGGGCCAGCGCCTCCTGGAGGTGGCGGCGGGCCGGTTCGTGCCGGGCCAGTTGGTAGTGGGCGGTGCCGATGCCGAGCAGTGCGAGGGCCTCGCTCGCCGGGTCGGCCAACAGGCGGGCGGCGTCACGGGCGTGGCCGTGGATCGTGAGGCCGTCGGTGTGGTGGCCGCTGATGAGATGGCGGTACAGGGTGAGGGAGAGCCGGATGGCGTGACCCGGCCGGCCGTGCGCGGCGGTGTGCGCGGACATCGCCGTCAGGCAGGCGCGCTCGGTGTTCAGCCAGGCGCGTGCGGCGTCCGGATCCGACAGGTCGGGCACGGGAGTCGACGTCTCGGGAGCGGTGGGGCGCCGGTGGGCCTCGGCCGGGTGGAGGCGGTCCATGGCGGCGGCCGCGGTGGCGAGATAGTGGTCGAAGAGCCGGTCCAGCGCCGCCTCGCGGGCCTCCGGCGCGTCCTGGGCCACGGCGAGCCGGGTGGCGTAGGCGCGCAGCAGGTCGTGCATGCCGTACCGGGCGGTGTCCGCGCGCTGGATCAGGTGGGTGCGGGTGGGGGTGTCGAGGGCGCCACGGGCGTCCGGCGTGGACGTGCCGGTCGGTGCGGGGGTGGTGTCCACGCGCTGGACCAGATGGGCGCGGGCGAGGACGTCGAGGGCATGGCGGGCGTCCGCCACCGTGCTGCCGGTCAGCGCGGCGGCGGCGTGCGCGTCGAGGTCGGGGCCGGGGTGCAGGCCGAGCAGCCGGAACGTACGCGCCGCCGCCGCGGGCAGTTGCCGCAGCGACCAGGAGAACACCGTGACCACGGCGGCCCGGGGGTCGCCCTCCGCGTCCAGCAGGTACAACCGCCGCTGCTGGTCGGCGAGTTCGGCGACGAGACCGGTCAGCGGGGTGCCGGGGCGGGCGGCGGCGAGTTCGGCGGCGACCCGCAGCGCCAGCGGCAGCCGCGCGCACTGCGCGGCGAGGGCGTCCACGGCGGCGGGCTCGGCCTCGGCACGCGGGCCGATCAGCCGGCGCAGCAGGGTGCGGGCCGCGTCGACGGGCAGCAGGTCGAGGTCGAGCCGCTGGGCGCCCTCCCGCACGACCAGCCCGGCCAGGCTGTCGCGGCTGGTCACCAGCACCGCGCAGGAACCGGTGCCGGGCAGCAGCGGACGGACCTGCTCCACGGTCGCGGCGTTGTCCAGCACGATCAGCATCCGCCGGTCCGCGACCTCGGTGCGGTAACGCGCCGCCCGGTCGTCCGGCTCCGGCGGGATGTCCTGCTCGGACACCCCGAGCGCGGTCAGGAACCGGACCAGCGCCTCGGGGGCGGTCATCGGCCGCTCGGGGTCGTAGCCGCGCAGGTTCACGTACAACTGGCCGTCCGGGAAACGGTCCCGGGCCCGGTGCGCCCAGTGCACCGCCAGCGCCGTCTTGCCCACGCCCGCCGTCCCGGACACCGCCGACACCACCACCGCGGCCGGCCGCGCCACACTCGCGCCCAAGACCTTCTCCAGCCGGGCCAGTTCCTCCTCGCGGCCGGTGAACCCCGCCGCGTCCAGGGGGAGTTGAGCGGGTACGGCCTTGGGGCGCGCGGCGCCGGTCCCGAACGGCGGGCGCGGGGCGGCCTTCCCGCCCAGGACCGCCTGGTGCGCGCGCCGGGCCTCCGGACCCGGAGCGGTGCCGAGTTCGTCGGCCAGCCGCTTCCGCAGGGCGCCGTAGCAGGCGAGTGCCTCCGGGGCGCGCCCGGCGGCGTCCAGCGCCCGGATCAGCGCCACGGCGAGCGGCTCGACCAGCGGGTGCTCGGCGACGAGGACGGACAGCGCGTCGACCACCACCGGGTGCCCGCCGACCCGGAGTTCGGCGTCCGCCCAGGCGAGCACGGCGTCGACGTACTGGTGCAGCCAGCTCTCCCGGGTCCGTGCCGCCCACTCACCGGGCAGCCCGGCCAACGGCGTGCCCTGCCACAGGCCCATGGCCTCCCGCAGGGGCAACACCCGTGCCGCGTCGGCGTCTTCGGCCCGGCGGGCCCGCGCGACCAGGTTCCGGAAGCGGTGTACGTCGACCAGGTCCGGCGCGACGTCGAGCCGGTAGCCGGCCGGGCCGCGTACCAACTGCGGTGCGGCGGGCGGGACTTCGGTGTGGCCCGCCGACGCCGTGGACGGGATGCCCGCATCGCCCGCCTCGCCGTGGAGCCCCGGCCGCGTCTCCGCCAGGACCCTGCGGATACGCGCGATATGGGCATACAACGTGCCGCGTCCCCGCGCCGGCGGGTCCTCGCCCCAGACCCGGTCGATCAGTGTCTCGGCCGGTACCCAGCGGCCCGCGTCCACCAACAGTGCCGCCAGGACCGTACGCCGCTTGGCGGGACCCAGATCGACCGGACGGCCCGCCACCCATAACTCCACGGGCCCCAGCAGCCGAAATCCCCTCACGCCCGTCTCCACCGTCCCACCCCACGTGCTTCACAAGTTCTCCACCGCGCACCCAACCACCTGCCCACCTGCGGGACAAGGTCTGCGCAAGGTCCCCGACCACCTCCCCGCGCCACCTTGGCCACGGCAACTCGCCCGCACCACGGACGACTTCCGTCCGTGGGCGGCACCCCGAGTGATGGAGGAACACAGAGAATGAAGCGGATCCTCGCCAAGGCCGGCATCGCCCTGGGAAGCGTGGCCCTGGCCACCACCGGCGCGCTCTTCACCGCCGCCCCCGCGAACGCGGCCCTGTCCGACTGCCCCTCCGGAGGACTCTGCGCCTACCTCGGCGTCAACGGCTCGGGCGACCCCGGCGTGGTCTACGGCGACAACACGAACCTGCTCCAGTACAACAAGTTCAACAACGCCGAGTCGCTGTACAACAACGGCAGCAGCTGCAACGTCCGGATCTACTCGGGCACGGGCTACACGGGTTCCAGCTACATCCTCGCCAAGGGCTACTACAACGGCTCGCTGGCGAACACCGTGTACTGGCACAACGTCGCCTCCAACGACTGGTGCGTGTGAGCACAACCACGGCGCGGCGGACACTGCTCACGGTGCTCCTTGTGCTGACCGCGGCCGGCTGCTCCCACGGGGGAGAGCAGCCGGCCCGCGGGCCCGCGGCGCTCGACGTCCGTCCCCTGTCGGGCGCCACCGCGTCCACCTACGCAGACGCCGTACGCCTGCACGACCGTGAGGAACGAGCCGTCGCCGCCTGCATGAGCGCCCGCGGCCAGACCTACACGGCACAGCCCCGCACCGCGTCCCGGCGCGGCGAGGAGACCAACCCCTACGGGCTGCTCACCGTCCGCAAAGCGACCCAGGACGGCTACGGCATCGTCGGCGAGTACCTCTACCAGCGGTCCACCCCCGTCCCCGCGAGCGAACCCCACCAGGCCGCCTGGCAACGGGCGTTGACCGGAACCCCGGCCCACCGGGTGAGCCTGCGCCTGCCCGACGGCGTCAGCCTCGCCTACTCCACCGACGGCTGCGTCGCCCGGGCCCGCACGGAGCTCTACGGCGCGGACTGGAACACGGTGGAACCCCTCGCCGTAGGACTGGCGAACCGTGTTCTCGGCGCCGTGGAGAAGGACTCCGACTACCGTTCCGCCGTACACCGTTGGTCCTCGTGCATGACGAAGACGGGGCACCCGGCGAAGGACCTCCAGGCTCCACGGCAGGCCGTCGACTCCCGTCTGCGGAAGGCCGCGTCGGACGAGACGGCCCTGCGCGCGCTCGGCAACGACGAGATCCGCACCGCGCGCGCAGACGCGGAATGCCAGCTGGAGACGGGCCTGTCCGAAGCCGTGCGGGACGTCCAACGGGCGGTCGAGAAGCGGCTGTTGACGGCCGCCGACAGGAAAACCGTGGCGAGTTACGTGGCCGACCGGCGCAAGGCGCTGGCCTCCGCCACCGCGTGAACTGCGGGGCCTGGCGGACTAGTTGGGCCGGAGCGTGGCGAACAGCGCCCGGACCCGGGTGCCGTCGGCCTGCGACCAGGCGCCGGTGACCTGGCCGATCGCGTCCTCGGGGGCCGTGGAGCCGGGGGCCAGCACCCGGTGCAGCCGCAGGGTCGGGCCGTCCGGTACGGCGAACTCGGTGGTCTCGTCCGTGTCGTTGGGCGCGCCGAGGGCGGGGATGGGCGCCGTGCCGGTCCAGGAGCGGGCGACCTCCCGGTCCAGGGTGTGGGAGACGCTCTGCGCCTGCGCCTCCACCCGCCCCTCGATGAACGCCGCCAACCCGGCGGTCAGCACCGGGTCGTGACAGCCGTCGTAGGCCCAGCGCGGACCGAGGACGCCGTGCTCCATGGTGCCGACGAGGGCGTGTTCGGCGCCGGGGAGCGGGGCGGCCCGGTAGGTGAGCGGCACGAGGTAGGCGCCCGAGCCGTCGGTGACGACCATGAACTCGATGCCGACCTCGCCCTCGGGATCGTCGAGCCGGAACCCGCCGGCCTTCACCAACTCCGGTTTGGGGGAGCCGTGATACCAGGGGCGGGTGGGCAGCCAGGTGGTGAGGAGTTCGAGCTTGGTGGGCTTGACGTACGTCTGGTGAATGACAGCCATGGGGGAATTATCGGTCCCCGGACCCGCCCGGTTCAGTGAGATCGATCAATCGGCACACCGTCTCGATGTCGATCTTCACCTGGGCGATGGACGCGCGGCCCGAGAGCCAGGTGATCAGGGCCGAGTGCCAGGTGTGCTCGATGACCCGGACCGCCGACAGCTGTTCCGGCGTGGGGTGTTCGAGGCCCATCGCATCCAGGATGATCACCGTGGTCTGCCTCGACACCTGGTCGACCTCGGGGGAGACGCTCCGGTCCGCGAAGGTCAGCGCCCGGACCATCGCGTCGGCGAGATGCGGCTCGCGCTGAAGCGCGCGGAAGGCCCGCATCAACGTCTCCGCGACCCGCTCGGCCGCCGTGTCGCCGCCCGGCGGCTTCTTCCGCAGCGTGCCGTGCATGTGCTCCAGCTGGTCCTGCATCGTGGCGACCAGGAGATGCACCTTGGACGGGAAGTACCGGTACAGCGTGCCGAGCGCGACCTGCGAGGACTCCGCGACCTCCCGCATCTGCACCGCGTCGAAACCGCCCCGGCTCGCCAGCTGCGCGCTCGCGTGCAGGATGCGGCGCCGACGGGCCTCCTGCCGCTCGGTGAGGGGCGGCGAGGTCCGCGCAGTGGCTTCGGGCTTGGCTTGCGCTGGCATGGCTCCCGATCCGTGACTGTCGGTGAGGGTGGGTGATCGCACCGATCATGGCAGGGCCTCGGCCGTGGTGTGAATCACCTGATCCACTTCTCACAGCGACCGTACCGGCCGGTAGATTCAGAACCTCCTGGACGATCAAGTCTGAAACTTGTTCTAGATTAGCGTCCCGGCGTAATCTCGCGGGACAGTGCAGGGAGAAGGGGGCTCAGAGTGACCGCTGAGGCCAGTCAGGCGGGTCCCCAGGAGGACCTGGCAGCCGACGGCGAGCGACCGCTCCGTATCGCACTCCTCACCTATAAGGGGAACCCGTTCTGCGGGGGCCAGGGCGTCTACGTCCGCCATCTCTCCCGTGAACTGGCCCGCCTCGGGCACCGCGTCGAGGTCATCGGCTCACAGCCCTACCCCGTGCTCGACGAGGGCTACGACGGCATCTCCCTGACCGAACTGCCCTCGCTCGACCTCTACCGCTCCCCGGACCCCTTCCGCACCCCGAAGCGCGACGAGTACCGGGACTGGGTCGACGCCCTCGAAGTCGCGACGATGTGGACCGGCGGCTTCCCCGAGCCCCTCACGTTCTCGCTCCGGGCCCGCCGCCATCTCCGCGCCCGGCGCGGCGAGTTCGACATCGTTCACGACAACCAGACGCTGGGTTATGGGTTGTTGGGGGATGTCGGCGCGCCGCTCGTCACCACGATCCATCACCCCATCACCGTGGACCGGCAGTTGGAGCTGGACGCGGCGGAGAACTGGCGCCAGCGCATGTCCAAGCGCCGCTGGTACTCCTTCACGCAGATGCAGAAGCGCGTCGCCCGCCGCCTTCCCTCCGTCCTCACCGTCTCCGGCACCTCGCGCCAGGAGATCATCGACCACCTCGGCGTCCGCGACGACCGCATCCACGTCGTCCACATCGGCGCTGACACCGACCTGTTCTCCCCGAACCCGGCCGTACCGCAGGTGCCGGGCCGGATCGTCACGACGTCCAGCGCGGACGTCCCCCTCAAGGGCCTCGTCTTCCTCGTCGAGGCCCTGGCGAAGGTCCGCACCGAACACCCCGACGCCCACCTGATCGTCGTAGGAAAGCGCCCCACCGAGGGCCCGGTCGCCCAGGCCGTCGAGCGCTACGGCCTCGAAGGCGCCGTCGACTTCGTCAAGGGCATCTCGGACGCCGAACTGGTCGACCTGGTCCGCTCGGCGGAGGTCGCCTGCGTGCCCTCGCTGTACGAGGGGTTCTCGCTCCCGGCGGCGGAGGCGATGGCCACGGGGACGCCGCTCGTCGCGACGACCGGCGGAGCGATCCCGGAGGTCGCCGGGCGCGACGGCGAGACCTGCCTGGCGGTACCGCCGGGCGACCCGGGAGCGCTGGCCACCGCCCTGAGCCGGCTCCTGGCCGACCCGGTACTGAGGGCCCGCCTCGGCGCGGCGGGCCGCGAACGCGTCCTGGCCCGCTTCACCTGGGCGAAGGCCGCGGAGGGCACGGCGGCCAGGTACCGCGAGGCGATCGCCCCCGGCCGGACGGGCAGCGCGGCCACGGCATCGTTGTCGCCCTCGGCAACCCCGTCTCCTTCCCTGTCTCCATCCCCTTCTCCGACCAGTGTTACCGGCGTCTCTCCCGAAAGCAGGGCCACGTGCTGACCGTCGACTTCTCCCGGTTCCCGCTCGCCCCTGGCGACCGAGTCCTGGACCTCGGGTGCGGTGCCGGGCGGCACGCGTTCGAGTGTTATCGGCGAGGGGCACAGGTCGTCGCCCTTGACCAGAACGCCGAGGAGATCCGCGAGGTCGCCAAGTGGTTCGCGGCGATGAAGGAGGCCGGCGAGGCCCCGGCCGGCGCCACCGCCACCGCGATGGAGGGCGACGCGCTCCAACTCCCCTTCCCGGACGAGTCGTTCGACGTCGTGATCATCTCCGAGGTCATGGAACACATTCCGGACGACAAGGGCGTACTCGCCGAGATGGTCCGGGTGCTGAAGCCCGGCGGCCGCATCGCCATCACCGTCCCGCGCTACGGCCCCGAGAGGGTCTGCTGGGCCCTGTCCGACGCCTACCACGAGGTCGAGGGCGGCCACATCCGCATCTACAAGGCGGACGAACTCCTCACCAAGATCCGCGAGGCCGGCCTCAAGCCCTACGGCACCCACCACGCGCACGGGCTGCACTCGCCGTACTGGTGGCTGAAGTGCGCGTTCGGCGTGGACAACGACAAGGCGCTGCCGGTGCAGGCGTACCACAAGCTCCTGGTCTGGGACATCATGAAGAAACCCCTCGCCACCCGGGTCGCCGAACAGGCGCTGAACCCGCTGATCGGCAAGAGCTTCGTGGCCTACGCGACCAAGCCGCATCTCCCCTTGGCGGAAGCCAAGTGACCACTCCCCGGACAGAACACCTCGTCCTGCCCGGGGTCCTCACCGCCGAGCAGGCCGCCGCGACCGTCGCCGGCATCCTCGCCGTGCAGCGGGAGGACGGGGCGATCCCGTGGTTCCGAGGCCATCACCTCGACCCGTGGGACCACACCGAGGCCGCGATGGCGCTGGACGCGGCGGGCGAACACGAGGCCGCCGAGCGGGCGTACAACTGGCTCGCCCGGCACCAGAACGAGGACGGGTCCTGGTTCGCGGCGTACGCGGACGGGGATCCGGGTGACGTCACCGACCGGGGGCGCGAGACCAACTTCGTCGCCTACATAGCCGTAGGCGTGTGGCACCACTACCTCGCGACCGGCGACGACACGTTCCTGGACCGGTTGTGGCCCACGGTGTTCGCGGCGGTCGAGTTCGTGTTGCGGTTGCAGCAACCGGGTGGGCAGATCGGGTGGAAGCGGGAGGACGACGGTTCGGATACGGCGGATGCGCTGCTGACCGGGTCGTCCTCGATCCACCAGGCCTTGCGGTGTGCCCTTGCGATCGCCGAACAGCGTGAAGAGCCGCAGCCGGACTGGGAGTTGGCGGTCGGCGCACTGCGGCACGCGATCCGCCGGCATCCTGAACGGTTCCTGGACAAGGGCCGTTACTCGATGGACTGGTACTACCCGGTCCTGGGCGGCGCGTTGGTCGGTACGGAGGCCAAGTCCCGGGTGGAGGAGGGCTGGAGCCGGTTCGTCGTGCCGGGGCTGGGTGTGCGGTGCGTCGTCCCCAACCCGTGGGTTACGGGGGGTGAGTCGGCTGAACTCGCCCTGGCGCTCTGGGTGTTGGGGGAGTCCGACCGGGCGCTGGAGATTCTCCAGGCCATCCAGCACCTGCGCGATGCGGAGAGCGGGCTGTACTGGACGGGTTATGTCTTCGATGACGACGCGGTGTGGCCTCGTGAGCTGACTACGTGGACTGCGGGGTCGTTGCTGCTTGCGGTGGCGGCGTTGGGGGGCCATGACGCGACGTGTGCGGTGTTCGGTGCGGAGCGTTTGCCACTGGGGCTGGATCCGGATTGTTGTTAGGCGCGGGCCCGGTGGGGGGCTGGTCGCGCAGTTCCCCGCGCCCCTAAAAGATGGCCCGTTGCAGCCGACCTGCTTTTAAGGGGCGCGGGGAACTGCGCGCTCAGCCCCCACCGGGCAGTGCTTAACGATGAACCTTGTTGGCGATCGCATGCCCGATGAACAGGTACACCACCGCCGCCAGACCGTAGCCGCAGATAACCCGCGCCCAGGCCTCGTCGAAGGTGAACAGGTCGCGGGACCAGCCGGCGAGCCAGTTGGCCGAGCGGTGGACGAACTGCACGAGGTCGTTCGCGCGGTTGGCGTCCAACAGGTACATCAGAATCCACAGGGCCAGGATGAGGGCCATGATGTCGGCGATGATCACGATGACATTGCCGACCGAATTCGAACCGCGTCGATAGTAGGGGGACATGCGAACCGGATTGCCGCTTTCGACGGGATGAAACCCGAACGGTCCCGCCCGGGTGGCGCACGCGGCCGGCCCGGGTGAGGCTGCCGGGGTAAGGACACCCACTCGGGGAGAACACCCCGGAGGACCCCGTGCCCGTACCGATACGGCGCCTCTTCGTGGCGCTCACTCTGTGCTGCGCCCTGCTCGCCGGTGCCACGGCCTGCGGCAGCGCCACCGATGACGCCACGCAGGACACCGCGGCCGTGGTGGCCGCCGCTGCCGCCGCCACCCCGAGCCCCAGCACCTCCGCCGAACGGCAGAAGTTCGCCAAGACCCGCTTCGTCGCGAACGCGGGCCTCGCGGCGGGTGCCACCTACCAGTGGATCGTGAAGCCCTGGAAGGCGGGCAAGTTCAAGAAGGGGGCGAGCGGACGCAGGTTCGCGCTCGTCAAGGCGGGCCTCGCGGGCGCGTTCGCGTACAACCGGCTCAAGGCCGCCACCAAGAACGCCAAGGGCGACCCCACGCTCTCCAAGGCGGTCGCCCCGCTCAGCGCCGGCATCGACTCCCTCAAGGACCTGCCGTCCAAGCTCCGCAAGGGTGACTCGACCGACGCCACGGCGAGTTCCTTCGACGACATCATCAACAAGGTCAAGGACGCCGGGAAGAGCGCCGGCGCCGAGGTGACCGACAAGGTGCCGTCGGCAGGGCAGCTCACCGGGGGGTAAAAGCCCTTCAGTGTCTGGGAGTTGAGCGGCTCCTAATGAGCGGCTCCTAGGAGTTCAGCTCCGCCAGCACCCGCAGCGTGTGCGGATCGGGCGCAAGGGCCAGCAGGTCCGTCACCGGGCCCTTGCGCCACAACTCCAGCCGCTCCGCGATCCGTTCACGCGGCCCGACCAGCGAGATCTCGTCGGCGAACGCGTCCGGCACCGCGAGCACGGCCTCCTCCCGGCGGCCCGCGAGGAACAACTCCTGTATCCGCCGGGCCTCTTCCTCGTACCCCATGCGCGCCATCAGATCGGCGTGGAAGTTGCGGGCCGCGTGCCCCATCCCGCCGATGTAGAAGCCGAGCATCATCTTCACGGGGAGGAGGCCTTCGGCGACGTCGTCGCAGACCTTCACCTGTGCCATGGGTGCCACGAGGAAGTCCTCGCGGAAGGCCGTCGTGCCGTAGACCTCGGGGCGGCTCGGCGACCAGTACAACGGCAGCCACCCGTCCGCGATCGCCGCCGTCTGGGCCACGTTCTTCGGCCCCTCGGCGCCCAGCAGGACCGGCAGGTCCGAACGGAGCGGGTGGGTGATGGACTTGAGCGCCTTGCCGAGCCCCGTACCGTCCGCGCCCCGGTACGGATGCGCGTGGAACCGCCCGTCCACCTCGACCGGTGCCTCCCGCCGCAGCACCTGCCGTACGACCTCGACGTACTCCCGGGTCGCGGTGAGCGGCGACTTGGGAAACGGCCGGCCGTACCACCCCTCCACCACCTGCGGTCCCGACAGCCCGAGCCCGAGCAGCACGCGCCCGCCGGAGAGATGGTCGAGGGTGAGCGCGTGCATCGCGGTGGTGGTCGGCGAGCGGGCCGCCATCTGCGCAACGGCCGTCCCCAGCTTGATCGTTGAGGTCCGCGCCGCGATCCAGGTGAGGGGAGTGAAGGCGTCGGACCCCCACGACTCGGCCGTCCACACGGAGTCGTACCCGAGCCGCTCGGCCTCCTGGGCCAGCGGCACATGGTCGGCGGAGGGCCCGCGCCCCCAGTACCCGAGTGCGAGACCGAGCCGCATATCGCCTCCACAGTCACAGAACTGACGGACCGTCAGTCAATGGGCGGACGGCTGCGACTGTACGACAACGGCCCCCCGCCCGGAAGGGCGAGGGGCCGCGGCGAACGCTGGGGGAGGGGCTCAGCCGCGCTGGATCCCCGAGGTGTCCTGGAGGACGCCACGACGGCCGTCCTGGGTCTGCGCGACGAGCGCCGGACCGCGCTGCTCGACGGCCAAGTACCAGGTACCCGGCGCCAGTTCGGCGATCGGCGACGGCGAACCGTCCTCCGCGAACAGCGGCCGGGCCACCGGCACCGCGAACCAGAACGGCGAGAAGTCCGCGGCCGGAGCCGGGGCCGGAGCGGGCTGCCCGAACGGCTGCGCGGTCTGCGCCTGCTGCGGCGGCGTGCCGTACGACGGCTGCGGCGCACCGGCACCCGGGTAGCCGTAACCACCGGGCGGCTGGGCGCCGTAGGGCTGCGGGGCGGCCGGCTTGGGGGCCGGGACGAGGGCGGCCTGGAGGGCCGGGACGTTCGCGGAGAGGATGTCGATCCACATCCGGGGATCGGACGCGGCGATCCGGGTCACATCCCGAATCCCCTGCCCACACAGCCGTACGGCGGCCTCCTCGGCGTTCTCCAACCGCGCGGCGACCATGCTGGACACCAGATGAGGCATGTGCGACACGAGAGCCACCGCCCGGTCATGCGCATCGGCATCCATGACAACCGGCACGGCACGACAGTGCGAGACCAGCTCCAGGGCGAGGTTCAACACCTCGGTGTCCGTGTCACGCGTGGGCGTCAGCACCCAAGGACGCCCCTCGAAAAGATCACCGGTAGCGGCCAACGGCCCCGACTTCTCGCGCCCGGACATGGGATGCGAACCGATGTACCTGGACATCACCGCCGGATCGAGGCCGAGCGCCTCCAACTCCCGCCGCGGACCGCCCTTGACGCTGGCCACGTCGAGGTAACCCCGGGCCACCCCCCGCTCCATCGCGTCGGCCAGCACCCCGGCCACCAGCGCGGGCGGCGCGGCGACGATCGCGAGGTCGACGGGCCCGTCCGGCGCCTCGTCGGTACCGGCGCCGAGCGCGGCGGCCGTACGGGCCTGCTCGGGGTCGTGGTCGGCGAGGTGGACGACGACGCCGCGCGAGGCGAGGGCGAGCGCGGCGGACGTACCGATGAGCCCGGTGCCGATGACGAGCGCGGTCCTCACTGCGCGATGTCCTTGCGCAGGGCGGCCGCCGCACCGAGGTAAACGTGCGCGATGTCGGCGCGGGACCGGTCGGACTCGATGTGCGCCAGGATGCGGACCACGCGGGGCATCGCGCCCTCGATGTCGAGTTCCTGCGCGCAGATCAGCGGTACGTCGGCGAAGCCGCTGCCGAGCTTGCGGGCGGCGGCGGCCGGGAAGTCGCTGTGCAGATCGGGCGTGGCCGTGAACCAGACGCTGATCAGATCGTCGGCGGTGAGGCCGTTCCGCTCCAGGACGGCGGTGAGCAGAGCTCCGACCTGCTCGTCCATGTGGCCGGCTTCGTCCCTGTCCAGTTGGACGGCGCCCCGGACCGCTCGTACCGCCACGGCTTAGCTCCTCGCTGATGTACGGCTCTTTGTACAACCAGCCTAGTCAGCCCGCCCGGTACGGGTGCCCGGCGCCCGCCCACCGAGACGGTCACAGGGATGGTCACAGGGACTGTTGCCGGACCAGTTCCTCGAGTGAGGCGGCCTGCGGCACCTGGCCCTCCGGGGTGAGCTTGTCGACGGCCTGGGGCAGCGTCCGCGCGAGGTCGCTCGCGGCCTGCTCCGGGGTGACGCCGGCCTGTTCGGCGACCTTCTGCAACGTCTCGTCGGGCAGCGCCTGCTGGATCTGGGCGCCGGTGACGGACTGGTTCTGCCCGGTGCCGACCCAGGAGTCCTTCTGCTCGGCCAGCCCCGACTTGGTGAGCATCTCCAGGAGCCCGCCCAGCGGATTGCTTCCGTTGCCACCGCCACCACCGCCCTGACTCCCGCCGAGGGCCGAGAGTAGCGCGCCCAGGATGTTGCCACTACCGGAACCGCTCCGGCCCCCTCCGCCCCCTCCGCCCGCTCCGCCCAGAAGACCGCCGAGAAGGCTGCCGAGATCGTTGCCCGCCATGGCTCGCACCTTTCGAGAGCGGCCGGCCGCTGGTCGGGGCCCGGCCTCGAACCCTGCCAATGTCACCTGAATCATCCCGTTCCGCTACTTGGGGTGAGATCATCCCGGTATGCCTCTTTACCCACGGCCCCGAGTCCGCTCTCATGGGCTGGAAGCACGCCTCGGGGGAGGGCCACATTGAAGCGTCCTGGACCACTGCTCACACTTCTGGCGGGTCTGTTGCTGGGCCTGTTCATGCTGACGCTCAACACGACGTCGGGGACGAAGACGGTGTCGTCGAAACAAGGCGAGGCATCACCGTCCGCGCCTGCGAAAGCGTCACAGCGCCCGTCTGCCACACCGACACCCACGCCCACACCCAGCGCTACGCCGTCGAAGACACCCGTCGCGAACGCCAACTACGCCGGCCGCACCGACGACGACGCGGCCTCGGTCGCCGTGTCCGTCCGTGACGGCAAGGCGGTCGCCTACTTCTGCGACGGCCGCTACAAGGAGGCCTGGCTGAGGGGCCCCGTCAACGACGACGGCACCATGAAACTCACCGCCCCGAACGGCGCGGTACTCGACGGCAAGATCCAGCAGGGCAAGAAGATCAGCGGCACCGTCAAGGACGAGGGCCGGCCGTACACGTTCACCGCCGACAAGGCGGTCAAGCCGTCCGGGCTGTGGCGCGCGACCGCCAAGGTGCGCGGCGCCAAGATCGACGGCGGCTGGATCGTGCTGCCGAACGGCCGCCAGACCGGCATCGTCACCCGCGACGGCAAGGCCACCTCCGCACCCCGCATCGACCCGGAGACCGGCGCGGTCACGATCGACGGCCAGCAGCTCACGGCACAACCCGTCACCCCCTGACCCACCATCCGCCTCAGGGAGCCGATCATGACCGCCGACCCGAACGCCGCCACCCAGTCCTACCCATCGCGACCACCCGCACCCCACCACGACAGCCCCGCCCGCTACCTGGTCCCGGCCCTCGTGGCCGCGGCCGTGGCGGTCGCGCTCGGCGTCTACGGCAAGGTCCACGACCCGGCGGGCACCGCCTTCAACCTCGCCGGCTTCAGCAGCACGAGCGCGGTGAAGTCCTGGCTCGCGACCACCGCGTTCTTCTTCGCCCTCGTCCAGGTCGTCTCGGCCTTCATGGTCTACGGCAGGCTGCCGGGCCCGAGCTGGTCGGCGACGCTGCACCGCTGGTCGGGGCGGATCGCGTTCCTGGTGGCGGTGCCGGTCGCGGTGCACTGCCTCTACGCGTTCGGCTACCAGACGTACTCGACACGCGTGATGTGGCACTCCGTCCTGGGGTGCGCGTTCTTCGGCGCCTTCAGTGCCAAGATGCTGCTGCTCCGCTCGGAGCGCCTGCCCGGCTGGCTGCTGCCGCTCGTCGGCGGACTGGTCTTCACCGCCCTCACGCTGCTCTGGCTGACATCCGCCCTCTGGTTCTTCCGCACCTTCGGAGTGACTACATGACCGACAGCTCGACGCGCCGCACGGTCCTCGCGACGGGTGCGGCCGCCGCGCTCGCCGCGGGATGCAGCAAGTACGGCGACAGCGACGACTCCTCGGGCTCGTCGTCCGTACAGGCGTCCGGCGGCGAGGAGTTGGCGAAGACGTCCGACATCCCCGTCGGCGGGGGCAAGATCCTCAAGGCCCAGAAGATCGTGGTGACCCAGCCGAAGAAGGACGAGTTCAAGGCCTTCTCGGCGATCTGCACCCACCAGGGCTGCACGGTGAGCACCGTCGCGAACGGCACCATCGACTGCCCGTGCCACGGCAGCAAGTTCAAGATCGCGGACGGCTCGGTCGCGGGCGGCCCGGCGCCGAAGCCGCTGCCCGCGGAGCAGATCACGGTGGAGGGAAATTCGATCCGCCTGGCGTGAGGTGCCGCGTACGCTCCGGGCATGCCGTTCGAGAACCTGGTCCGCGACCACACGATCTACGCCTGCGTGATGGGTTCACGCGCCTTCGGCCTGGCGACGGACGGCAGCGACACGGATCGCCGGGGCGTGTTCGTGGCCCCCACTCCTCTCTTCTGGCGCTTCGACAAGCCGCCGACGCACATCGAGGGCCCGGCGGAGGAGCAGTTCAGCTGGGAGCTGGAGCGCTTCTGCGAACTGGCGCTGCGCGCGAACCCCAACATCCTGGAGTGCCTCCACTCCCCCCTCGTCGAGCACGTCGACGACACGGGCCGTGAACTCCTCGCCCTGCGCGGCGCGTTCCTCTCCCGCCAGGTCCACGAGACGTTCACGCGCTACGCGTTGGGCCAGCGCAAGAAGCTGGAGGCCGACATCCGCCTGCACGGAGCGCCCCGTTGGAAGCACGCGATGCACCTGCTCCGCCTCCTCACGAGCGCCCGCGACCTGCTCCGCACGGGCACCCTGACGATCGACGTCGGAGACCAGCGCGACCCGCTGCTGTCCGTCAAACGCGGCGAAGTCCCGTGGCCCGAGGTCGAGTCCTGGATGGCCCGCCTGGCATCGGAGACGGACGAGGCGGCCACCCACACCCCCCTCCCGACGGAACCGGACCGCCACCGCGTGGAGGACTTCCTGACCGGGGTCCGCCGCGCGTCAGCCCTCCAGCCGGACCCGTACGACGAACTCGTGCAAGGCGTCGTACGTACTGGGGGCGTCCGGCAGGACTGACGCCCCCTGTGCCTCGTCCAACTCGCCGTGCAGGCGCTCCACATCGGCCCGCACGCGCGCGTGGTCGACGTCGGCGTCCCCGTGCTCCCGCTCGACCTTCGCCTCGATCAGCTCCGTGATGTACAGCGGCGCCTGGACCTCCCCGACGAGCGTGGGCAGATGGGCCTGCACCTCGCCGCTGCGCATCAGATGGATGCCGGTGAGCAGCACCCGGAACGTGTAGAGCAGCGGCTTGAGTTCGCCGGTCTTCTCGAAGAGCCGCCACTGCGTAGTGGCGAACCCCTGGTAGTGGTGGGCGTGATGGCTGGTGAGGACGCCCGGTGCGAGCGCGGCCAGCTCCTGGTGGGCGTCGGTGGTGTGCACGACGAGCGGGGACAGCAACTGCTCCAGCACATAGCCGTTGCGCCGCAGCATCAGCCGTACGAACTTGCGCAGGTCGTGGGTGACGAGGTCCATCTCGACGCCGTCCCGCAGCCACATCCGCGACCGGGTCTCGTCCGGCTCGCGCAGGCCGACGAGTTCGGCGGTCGGCAGCAGGTGCACGCCCCTCAGGTCCACGTCCGAGTCACGGGACGGGAAGCCGTAGAGGTGCGCGCCGGAGACGGTGGCGAAGAGCAGCGGGTCGGGCTGCTCGGCCACCACCGGCTTGAGGTCGATGTCCAGGGCGTCGATCATCCGTCAAGCGTCCCAGAGTGCCCCGAGCCCCAACAGCTCCCCCCGGTAC
>NZ_JBLTJC010000183.1:0-20176 GCF_048158785.1 Streptomyces colwelliae
AGGCCCAGCAGTTCGATCGCGTTGCCTCGTACGATCCGCTCGACCACGTCCGGTGCCAGGTGGCCCATCTGCGCCTCACCAAACTGCACTGCTGCATACGGTCGGACGCGGGCGCTGCCGGGACCGGAGCGCGTCGCTCGGATGGAGCGCGTCGCCGCGTACTTGGGGTCCTGGGTGGATGGGTAGGGGCTCTTGACCCGGTCGTAGACGGACTTCGGGAGGACGTCCGCGGTGGCCTCCCTGAGCAGGGTCTTCTCCCGGCCGTCGTAGGACTTGAGGGACCAGGGCGTGTTGAAGACGTACTCGACGAGCCTGTGGTCGCAGAACGGGACGCGGACCTCCAGGCCGACGGCCATGCTCGCGCGGTCCTTGCGGTCGAGCAGGATGCGTACGAAGCGGGTGAGATGGAGGTGGCAGACGCGCCGCATGCGGTACTCGAAGTCGCTCTCGCCGTCGAGGCGTTGGATGCCGGCGACGGCGGTGCGGTAGCCGTCCGCGATGTACGCCTCGGTGTCCAGGGCCTTGGTCAGGTCGGGGCGCAGTACGTCCGCGTCGTCCCCGAAGTGCCGGCCGAACCGCACGAGCCAGGGGAAGGTGTCGGCGCGCCTCGCCTCCTCGTCGAAGAACTGCAGGTATCCGCCGAAGACCTCGTCGGCGGACTCGCCGGACAGGGCGACGGTGGACTGGTCGCGGATGGCGCGGAACAACAGGTAGAGCGAGGAGTCCATGTCGCCGAAGCCCAGGGGGAGATCGCGGGCCCGGAGCATCTTCGCGCGTACGTCGAGGTCGGCGAGGGCGTGTGCGTCGAGCACGATGTCCTGGTGGTCGGTGCCGGAGGCGCGGGCCACGTCGTGGACGTACGGCGTGTCCTGGGTGCCGCGCAGTTCGTCGGCGACGAAGTTCTCGTTCTGGCCGGCGAAGTCGACGGCGAAGCTGCGCACCTTCTCGCCGTGCTCGGCGAGTTGGAGGGCCGCTATCGCGGTCATGGCGGAGGAGTCGAGGCCGCCGGAGAGCAGGGTGCAGCGCGGTACGTCGGCGACGAGTTGGCGACGCACGATGTCGTCGAGGAGGGTGCGGACGTGGGCGACGGTGGTGTCGCGGTCGTCGGTGTGCGGGCGGGTCTCCAACTGCCAGTAGACGCGCCGCCGTAGGCCCGAGCGGTCGACGGTGACGACGGTGCCGGGCTCGACCTCGCGCATGCCGTCCCAGACGGCGTGTCCGGGTGTCTTGATCATGGTGAAGAGTTCGCGCAGGCCGTCCAGGGTGACCCTGGCGCGGGCCAGTGGGTTGGCGAGGATCGCCTTCGGTTCGGAGCCGAACAGGACGCCGTCGGACGTCTGTTGGTAGTAGAACGGCTTGATGCCCATGCGGTCGCGGATCATGACGAGCTGGTCGCGGCGGCCGTCCCAGATCGCGAAGGCGTACATTCCGTTGAGGCGTTCGGCGACCGCGTCGCCCCATTCGAGATAGCCGCGCAGTACGACCTCGGTGTCGGAGTCGGTGGTGAACCGGTGTCCCCTGTCGGCGAGTTGGCGGCGGAGTTCCGTGAAGTTGTAGGCCTCCCCCGAGTAGACGAGCGCGACGGTGCCGTCCGCGGTATCGACAGTCATCGGCTGACGGCCGCCGGGCAGGTCGATGATCGCGAGCCGGCGGTGTCCGAGGGCCGCGGGCCCCTGCACCCAGCTGCCGCGGTCGTCCGGGCCGCGGCAGGCCATCGTCTCGGTCATTGCATCCAATGTCGCGGCCTCGGTGCGCAGTTCACGGTCGAAGGAGACCCAGCCGGTGATGCCGCACATGCGTTACCTCCTGCGTTCGGTCCGCCGGAAGTTGGTCGTTCACCTGCGCCTTTTCCTTGAGCGCGACCCGCACCCCGCGAACCAGTTGTATCGAGCACCTACATGACGAGCGTGTGTCACCGCGCAGGGCCGGTCAACACAGCCGTAACCTGAACGGCCGTCCCGTCCCGGCACTTTCAGCCGCGTTTTGCGTACCCGGGATCCATGGACCGGCGTCCCACCGGGCGGAGATCGTCAGGATTCGGCCAACGGCAAAGAGTTGCCCAACATCCGCGACCCGCGAGGAACTTCAGAACCGCACCGGGTCCCGCACGATCGGGCAGGTCATGCAGTGCCCGCCGCCCCGGCCGCGCCCCAGTTCGGCGCCGACGATGGTGATGACCTCGACGCCCGCCTTGCGCAGCAGGGTGTTGGTCTGGGTGTTGCGGTCGTAGGTGAAGACCACGCCGGGTTCCAGCGCCACCGCGTTGTTGCCGCTGTCCCACTGCTGGCGTTCGGAGGCGTAGATGTCGCCGCCCGTCTCGACGACCCGCAGCCCGGGCAGACCGAGCGCCTTGGCGACGACGTCGGTGAAGGGGGTCGAGCCCTCGTCGACGATGTCGATGCCGGGGGCCTTGTCGCCGGGGCGCAGGGAGAAGGTGTGGACGGCGTCCATGATGGCCGGGTACAGGGTCACCAGGTCGCGGTCGGCGAAGGTGAAGACGGTGTCGAGGTGCATCGCGGAGCGCAGCTTCGGCATGCCGGCGACGACGACGTGTTCGGCGGCGCCCAGGTCGAAGAGCGCCTTGGCGACCTGGGTGATGGCCTGGCGCGAGGTGCGTTCGCTCATCCCCATGAGGACCACGCCGTTGCCGACGGGCATGATGTCGCCGCCCTCGAACGTGGCCTGCCCCCAGTCGAGTTCGGGGTCGCCCCACCAGACGACGGAGCCCGCGAAGTCGGGGTGGAAGGTGTAGATCGCTTTCATCAGGAGGGTCTCGTCGTGCCGGGCGGGCCAGTAGAGCGGGTTGAGGGTGAGGCCGCCGTAGAGCCAGCAGGTCGTGTCGCGGGTGTAGAGGGTGTTGGGCAGCGGTGGCATCAGGTATTCGCGGACACCGGTCGACTCGCGGACGAGGGCGACGTAGTCGGTGCGGTACTCGTCCGGGAGGTCGGTGGTGGCGAGGCCGCCGATCAAGTACTTAGCCAGTTCGGCCGGTTCGAGGCTCTCCAGGTAGGCGCGGGTCGCGTCGATGAGACCGAGGCCGACCTCGTTGGCGACGATCTTCCGGTCCAGGAGCCAGTCCTTGGCGGCGGGGATCGTCATCGTCTGGGCGAGCAGTTCGTGCAACTCGACGACGTCGACGCCGCGTTCGCGGAGTTTGTTGACGAAGTCGGCGTGGTCGCGCTGGGCGTTCTCGACCCACATCACGTCGTCGAAGAGCAGGTCGTCGGAGTTGGTCGGGGTGAGCCTGCGGTGGGCCAGGCCCGGCGCGCAGACCAGTACCTTGCGGAGGCGGCCGACTTCGGAGTGGACGCCGTACTCATGTCGGTTCGCGCTGTCCTGACTGGTCACGGTGCACCTTTCCGGGGGTCGGGGGCGAGGTCAGAGGCTGATCCAGCCCAGCGTCAGGGCGACGATCCCGACGGCGGCGCCGGCGATCGAGACGGCGAGGATCACCAGTTCACGGGCCGAGAAGGGCGAACGTCCCTGTTCCCTGCGGGCCTTGACGAACAGGAAGGTGGCGGGCGCGTAGATGATGAACGAGACGAGGAGGTACTTGAGCCCGGCCGCGTAGAGGAGGAACGCGGTGTAGACGGTGGCGAGCACGGCGACCACCAACTCGCCGCGTCCTGCGCGTGTTTGCTTGAGCGCGATCCGTACGGCGAAACCCGCCGCGAGCAGGAACGGGATCAGCGTGAGTGAACTGGTCAGGTCCAGTGCGAAGTTGAAGGCGTCGTCGGAGAAGTAGGTGACGATCAGGACGACTTGGCTGAGCAGCGTGGTCATCACCAGCGCGGGGACGGGCACGTCGGCCGCGGTGGACTCCTTCAGGAAGCGCGGCATGTCGTCGTCCTTGGCGGCGACGAACAGCACCTCGGCGGCCATCAGCGTCCAGGCGAGGTAGGCGCCCAGCACGGAGACGATCAACCCTACGCTGACGAAGACCTTCCCCCAGGTGCCCACCGCGTGTTCCAGCACACCCGCCATGGAGGGCTGCCGCAGTTCGGCGATCTCGCCCATCGGCATCAGGCCGTACGACACGATCGTGACCGACGCGAAGACGGCGAAGACGCTGAGGAAGCCGAGGACGGTGGCGCGGCCGACGTCCTCGCGGCGCTTGGCGTGCCGGGAGTAGACGCTCGCGCCCTCGACGCCCAGGAACACGAAGACCGTGGCCAGCATGGTGCCCTTGACCTGCTGGAACAGGGAGCCCGCGTAGTCGGCGCCGCCGAAGTTCTCGGCGAAGACATGGGGCTTGAGGTAGAAGAGCGCCAGGATGACGAAGACGAGGATCGGCACGACCTTGGCGACGGTGACGATGCGGTTGATGGCCGCCGCCTCCTTCACCCCGCGGCTGATCAGCAGGAAGAAGAGCCACAGCCCGGCCGAGGAGAGGACCACCGCGAGGACGGTGTCGCCCTCGCCGAGCGCGGGGGCGATCGTGCCGATCGTCGACATGATCAGCACCCAGTACGTCACGTTGCCGACGCAGGCGCTGGCCCAGTAGCCGAACGCGGCGAAGAAGCCGAGGTATTCGCCGAAACCGGCCTTGGCGTAGGCGTAGACACCGGCGTCGAGGTCGGGTCTGCGGACGGCGAGGGTCTGGAAGACGAAGGCGAGCATCAGCATGCCCGTGCCGGCGACGGCCCAGGCGATCAGGGCGCCGGCCACGCCCGTCTCCTGCGCGAACCGGCGTGGAAGGGAGAACACCCCGGCCCCGACCATGGAGCCGACCACCATGGTGGTCAGCGTCGGCAGGGTCAGCTTGGCGGCTGTGGTCCGGGGGGCGGTGGTGGCGGCTTGCGTCACCTGAGGGACGTTAGCAACCAATTGACCCAATTGCCTGGCGGGCTTCCCCCATATGCCCCATCGGTGAATCGGCCCTATCGTGCTGTTATGGAGCACGCACTGAGTCCCGCCACCCTCACCGAACTGCGGCGCCCGCGCCCCTACCCCGCGGTCTCCGTGCTCACCCCGACGCATCGTCGCGAACCCGACAACGCCCAGGATCCGGTCCGGCTGCGCAATGTGCTGGCCGAGGCCAAGAAGCAGCTGGAGGCCGATCCCGCGGTCCCCCGGGAGCGGCGCATCGACGTCTCCCGTCAGCTCGACCAGGCCCTCGCCGAGGTCGATCTGGCGCATGCCGAGGACGGGCTGGTGATCTTCGCCGCGCCGGGCGAGCACCAGGTGTGGTCCCTCGCCAGGTCCGTGCCGGAACGTGTGGTGCTCTCCGACACGTTCCTCACCCGCAATCTCGTCTCCGCGCAGGCCTCCGAGCGCCCGTTCTGGGTGCTGTCGCTCGCCGCGGACCGCGTCACGCTGTGGAACGGCGGTGTCGACCGGGTCGTCGAGGCCCACACCGGCGGCTTCCCGCTGACCCGCGACCACCGGGACAACTTCGACGCCGAGCGGCAGGAGCGGATCGGCGACATCCCGAGCACCTTCCGCGACGAGGACACCCGCCACTTCCTGCGCGAGGCCGACACCGCGATGGGCCGGATCCTGCGCGAGCAGCGGCGCCCGCTCTACATCACCGGCGAACAGGCCGCCCTGTCCGCCCTCGACGAGGTCGGCGGCGCCACCAAGGACGCGGTGCACATCGCGCACGGCGGCCTCGCGCACGGCACGCCCGACGCCGTGTGGCAGGCCGTACGGCCACTGGTCGACGCCGAGGCCCGCAAGAGCACCGTCACCGTGACCCGCGAGCTCGAATCCGCGCGCGGGCGCAAGGAGTTCGCGGCCGGCGTCGACGAGGTCTGGCAGAACGCCCGCGAGGGCCGGGTCCGGCTGCTGGCCGTCGAGGAGAACTACCGCGTCACGGTCCGCGACGACCACGGCGACCATCTGGTCCCGGCCGACGGCAGCGGCCTCGACGCCCGCGAGGACATCGTGGACGAGATCGTCGAACGGTGCCTGGAGACCGGCGCCGACGTCCGCTTCGTCCCCGACGGCACCCTGAACGACACGGACGGCATCGCGGGCGTACTGCGCTACTGAACCCCCCTCGCCACCGAGCCCCACGCATTCCGGAGGCCCCCTCCCCCTACGGCGTACGCTACGGCGTGATCGTCGACGGAGAGGGAGTGCACACGTGGGTGACCTGCTGGGCGTGGCCGTGCTGGGTGCGGGACACATGGGGGCCGACCACATACGACGCCTCGATCAGGTGGTGAGCGGCGCCAGGGTCGCCGCCGTGGCCGACCCGGACACCGATCGCGCCAAGGAGGCGGTGGCCGGTCTGGACGCGGTCACGGTGCACGAGGACGCCGTGGCCGCGCTGGATGCCCCCGGGGTCGAGGCGGTGCTCATCGCCTCGCCGGGTCCCGCGCACGAGGAGGCGCTGCTCGCGGCCTTCGCGCGCGGGCTGCCGGTGCTGTGCGAGAAGCCCATGGTGCCCGACTCCACCGGAGCGCTCCGGGTGGTGGAGGCGGAGGCACGCCTCGGGCGACGGCTCGCGCAGATCGGGTTCATGCGGCGCTACGACGCGGAGTACCAGCAGCTCAAGTCCGTGCTGGACAGCGGGCAGTTGGGGCGCCCGCTCATGCTGCACTGCACCCACCGCAATGTGTCGTCGCCGCCGTACTTCACCTCGGCGATGCTCATCGACAGCTCCGTGTCGCACGAGATCGACGCGGCCCGCTGGCTGCTCGGCCAGGAACTCACCGCGGTGAGCGTGCTCAGCCCGCGCTCGTCGGCGAACGCGCCGGAGGGACTGCTCGACCCGCAGCTCGTGCTCTTCGAGACCGACGGGGGCGCCCTGGTCGACGTCGAGGTCTTCGTCAACAGCGGGTTCGGCTACCAGGTGCGCTGCGAGGCCGTGTGCGAGGCGGGCAGCGCCCGGATCGGCGAGGACCGCGCGATGGTCGTCACCACGCGGGGCAGCGCCCACGAGGACGTACCGCTGGACTACCTCGTCCGGTTCGCGGACGCCTACGACCGCGAGGTGCAGTCCTGGGTCGACGCCACCCGGCGGGGCCTGGTCACCGGCCCGAGCGCCTGGGACGGCTACGCCTCCTCAGCGATCGCCGAGGCCGGGGTCCGGGCGCTGGAGAGCGGCGGCCGGGTGGCCGTCGGACTCGCCCCGCGCCCGGACCTGTACGCCGACGTCAGCCGCTGACGCCAAAGTTGTACGCCGGCATCAGCCGCTGACGCTCGCCGTCCCCGACTCCAGGTGCCCGGTGAACCGGCGCGACCAGGTCGCGTCGGAGTCGACGGTGACCGTGAAGTCGTACCAACCGCTCTGGTACGCAACGGCGTTGAAGAAGTCCTCCGTCGACGCGCCCGCGGCGGCCGGGTAGGTCCACGGCCCGTCACCGCGGTAGTGGTTGGAGGTGATGGTGAACTTCACCGACGCGGCGGACGAGTTGGTCATCTTGAAGTAGACGGCGAGCTTGCCGCTGCTCGGCTCGACGGCGTAACGGGTGCTCACCTCAACGGACTTGCCCGCCTTCGTCGCGTCACCCTGGAAGCGGCGCAGGAAGCGGTTGGGGCCGACCATGGTGATGTCGTACTTGCCGCTGCCGTAGCCCGTACCGATGTTGAAGTAGTCGGAGGCGGTGCCGCCCGGGTCGATCGTGTACTGCCAGGGCGTGGTGTCGCGGTAGGCGTTGGGGTGGATGGAGAGATGGGCCGCGCTCTTCGCGGCGCCGCCCTGGTTGGACATCGCGAACCAGGCGAGGATCTTGCCGCTCGACCCGAACTCCAGGCGGTCCAGGTACCCGTTGGGCTGGTACGGCAGCGCGCGGGCGGGCCGGGTGCCGGACTCCTGGACGGGCAGGGCGTTGTCCGTCGGCACCGGGTTGGGCAGCGGTCCGCAGGTCAAGATACCGATGACGCTCGTCGCGGGCAGGGACACCGCGCCGTGGACCGGGTTGGCGAAGTCGAAGACGCCGGTCAGGTCGCCGCTGACCTTGCGGCGCCAGGTGCTGATGTTGGGGCAGGCGGCGGGCTTGCCCAGGGTCGAGGTCCAGGTCTCCAGGAAGCGCAGGACCGAGGTGTGCTCGAAGACCTCGGAGGAGACCCAACCGCCGCGTGTCCAGGGCGAGATGACGATCATCGGGACGCGGAACCCGAAGCCGTAGGGCACACCGTTGAGGAACTCGCCGTCGGTGCTGGCGGGCGGGGCGGGCGGCGGGACGTGGTCGAAGTAGCCGTCGTTCTCGTCGTAGTTGAGGAACAGGACGGTCGAGTCGAGGACGTCCGGGTCGGCGGCGAGGGCCTGGTAGACGAGGCCGACGAAGTGCGCGCCGTCGCCGGGCGGGGCGTAGGGGTGCTCGGAGAAGGCCTGGTTGGGGACGACCCAGGAGACCTGCGGGAGGGTGCCCGCGAGGACGTCGGCCTTGATGGCGGCGGCGATGTCGTCGGGAGTCGAGCCGGTGGCACTCGGAACGGAGGACATGCCGCGGTCGTAAAGGGGGCTGCCCGCCTTGGAGTTGGTGAAGTTCTTGAAGTAGGCGCAGGCGTTGTCGCCGTAGTTGTCGGCGGCGTTCTGGTAGACCTTCCAGGTCACTCCGGCGTTCTGCAGGGACTCGGCGTAGGTCTGCCAGGTCAGGCCGGACTCGTCACCGCCGTCGTAGCTGGAGGAGTCGACCTTGCCGCTCCACAGATAGGTGCGGTTGGGGCCGGTCGCGCTGAGGGTGGAGCAGAAGTAGGCGTCGCAGATGGTGTAGTTGTCGGCGAGCGCGTAGTGGAACGGGATGTCCGAGCGGTCCAGATAGCCCAGCGAGCGGACATTGCCCACGCCCGAGACCCAGTTGTCGAGGCGGCCCTTGTTCCACGCGGAGTGCTGTGAGGACCAGGAGTGCGGCAGGTCGCCGTTGCACTGGGCGAGGGTCTCGCCGTCCTGGCCGCCCGCGGCCGGGGTGGCGCTCAGCTTCCACGGGTACTGACGGCCGCCGCCGTTGGGCTGGTTGAAGACCGGGTATCCGCCGCTCAGCGTGATGCCGCTGCGGTCGTCGAAGCCGCGGACGCCCTTGAGGCGCCCGAAGTAGTGGTCGAAGCTGCGGTTCTCCTGCATGAGGATCACCACGTGTTTCACGTCAGAGATCGTGCCGGTCGCCGCCGCCGTCCGCTGCGCCGCGACCGCCGGCCGTGCGCCGGTGCCCGTCGCCATGCCCGCCGCCACGGTGGCACCGAGCCCCACGAAGCCTCTTCGGCTGATCGGTGTCATTCGCCCCACCCTCGTCACAGGCGTGCCCGAGCGGCACACCGCGCGCAAGGGTGCACGGGGTGATCGCCAAGGTCCATCCCCGCGCGGTGAGATGGAGGTGAACAAAAGTCAAAGTCGGCTTCGGTGCGCCGAGTTGCCCTCAGCTGTTGAGACGTTCCTGTTAGACGTTGCCGAACAAGGCGCTCAGTCCCCGGTCGACGACCGCGTCCATGTCCTCCTGCCCGGTGGCCACCAGCTCGTAGGTCCGCAGCAGGAAGCGGCGCAGTTCCGGGGTGTGGAAGTGGAGCAGGGCGAGTCCGAACGGCGAGTGGAACTCCAGCACCGTACGGGCCCGGCCGCACGGCCACAGGTGCACGTCACCGCCGCCGGCCGGCCTGCGCAGTCCCTCCTCCAGCAGCGACCGGGCGAAGGTCCAGGTGACGCCGTCGCCGTCGAGGGAGACCTCGGGCGGGAAGTCGAGGTGCACGGCCAGCGGGTCCGAGGCGAGGTAGCGGAGCGTGGCGGACACGGGAATCTCCGTCTCCTCCGCCGTGATCAGCCGGGCTCGGGTGGGCTGTTCGAGGGTGATGTCCATGGTCGGTCTCCACTGCGGGCGTGAGGTCGGCCGGATTGCCGTGTGCCTGTACGACCTCGCAGGTGCCGTTCGCATTACGCGGAACCCCGAATGAATTGATGTGACCTGCGTCACTATGCCGTCGATGCGTGTGGCTGCCGGTGAATTCGTTTGCGGTGGGACGGGTGAGCCCGGTGAGGTGGGCCCATGGACGGGGCCGTGGAGCAGGCACTGCGGGTGTCCGTGTCGGCCAACGACCTCCGAGCAAGGCGGAGTTGGGGAGACCGGTCGGGACGCATGCCCCACTCCCTCCCATGCGGCACCGGCATCGCAGCCACCGCGACGGACCGCTGACCGACGCGGCCTGCCGGTGTCGCTCGGCGCACGGGCAGCGCGTCGCGGGACAAAGCCCGCCCAGCAATGCCGAGTTGGGAAACCCGCCGGGCCAGCCGAAGGATTCACTCCTGCGCGGGCGCCGTGCTCGGGGCGTAGGCGTCGAGGGCGGCGAGCCGAAGTGCGGACGCCACGCGGGTGAGCGCTTCGGTGGGCGGGTGTGGAAGGCGGGCCAGCAGCAGGCGGCGCTGTTCCTGGGGTCCGCCGCGCACCGGCAGGACGCGTACGCCCTTCGGCACGGCGGGGGCCAGCGAGCCGGTCACCGTGGTCAACCCGCAACCGGCGGCGACGAGTTGGAGCTTGGCCAGCCAGTCGCGGGCGGTGTGGACGATCTCGGGGCGCTCGTCCAGCCCCGGCCACACGCCCATGAGCCGGTCCTCGCCGGAGGAGGGGCTCGCGATCCAGCGCTGTCCGCGCAGGTCGGCCACGTCGACGTAGTCGCCCCGGGCCAGCGGATGCGTGGCGGGCACCGCGAGATAGAGCGGGCGCTCGGTGAGCGTGCGCAGCACCAGCGGCGGCGATTCGGTGTCCGGCGGCCGGAACGGCGGCGCCGACGCCAGCAGGGCCAGGTCGAGGCTGCCGGCGCGCAGGGCGCGTACCAGGGCCGGGGTGCCGCCCTCCCGGCTGACGACGTGCAGGTCCGGGTCGGTGCGGCGCAGGGCGGCCAGGGCGCGGGGCAGCAGGACCGCTCCCGCGCTGGGGAACCAGCCCAGGCGGACGGTCGCGGCCTCCGTGGGCAGACCGGACAGCTCACGCGCGGTCGCGTCGATCTCGTCCAGGACGACCGTCGCCCTGCGCATGACGAGCCGGCCGGCCGGAGTCAGCCGTACGCCGTCGCGGCGCCGTTCCAGCAGTTCCGCGCCCGCCACCCGTTCGATCGCGGCGATCTGGCGGGACACCGCAGACTGGGTGTAGCCCAGTGACGCGGCGGCCGCGGTGAAGGTTCCCTGTTCGGCGACCGCGCGGAAGACGCGCAACGCGGTCAGTGACACATCCGTGAAGTCCATGACGATCACGCATGCTAGCGGTGCGTAACTTTCGTTGGACGCACACCCGGCGGGTTCCTACCGTGGCGGTCATGAACGTTTCGCGCATCGCCCTCGTCACGGGCTCCAACCAAGGACTCGGCCGCGCCCTCGTCGAGGGTCTGGCGGCCCGCATGGGCCCCGACGACCTGGTCCTGCTCACCGGACGCGACGAGCGGCGGGTCACCGACGCGGCCCACGAGGTCGCGAGCCTGCCCGGCACCCGCAGCCGGGTCGAGGGCCGGATCCTGGACGTCACCGATACCGATGCCATCACCCACCTGGCCGACGATCTCCGGCAGCGCCACGGCGGGGTCGACATCGTCATCTCGAACGCCGTGGCCCGGGTGCTGCCCGGGGAATCGCAGGCGGCGCGCGCCGACGAGTTCATCGACGTCTCCAACACCGCCACCCACGCGATGCTGCGTTCCTTCGGGCCCGTCCTGCGCCCGGGCGGCCGGTTCCTCGTCGTGGCCAGCAGCCTCGGCACCCTCGGACACCTCGACCCCGCGCTGCACGACCTGTTCGACGGCGCGAGCCTGGACCAGGTCGAGTACGCCGTCGAGTCCTGGCGCGGTGCCGTCCACCACCGGACCACGGCCGAGGCGGGCTGGCCGCTCTGGCTGAACGTGCCCTCGAAGGTGGCCCAGGTCGCCGCGGTCCGGGCGGTCGCGGCCGAACGCCGCGAACACGACCTGGCGGCAGGCACGTTGATCGCCTCCGTGTGCCCGGGCATGGTCGACACGGACACGTCGCGCCCCTGGTTCAGCGACTTCAGCCAGGCCCAGTCCCCCGCCGACGCGGCCGGCGCCGTCCTCGACCTCGTCCTCGCCGACCACGTCGACCCCACCCACTACGGCGAGTTGGTGCGTTTCGGCAAGGCCCTGGACTGGTACGGCGGTACGCCGCCGGCCGAGCAGGACCGGCTGATCACACCCTGACGGCATCGGCATCCGCTCGCAGGTGACGGGGCCGCCCCCGGTGCCGGACGCTCATCCCAGGCCGGGCAGGCTCCGCAACTCCCCGATCCTCAGGAACCGGGCCAGCAGCAGGAACAGCAGGGCCATCGCGGTGCCGCCCGCGGCCAGCGAGAGCGCGGGCGCCCACGAGGCCGAGGCCAGGGTCCGGTCGCAGACCCGGGCCAGGAGCCAACCGGCGCCGCCGGCAGCGACGGCGGCCGTGGTCAGTTTCGCGTAGGTGCGACAGATCCGGCGTCCGTCGAGCAGTCCCTCCGTACGCCGCCGCAGGCGCAGCGCGGTCAACAGCAGACCGATCGCGTACGACAGGGCATAGGCACCGGCCATGCCCGTGACCGCCCAGCTCGCGGGCAACAGGAGGTGGCAGGCCGTGGCGAGACCGATGTTGATGCCGCCGATCCACACCGCCATCCGGAACGGCGTACGGGTGTCCTCGAAGGCGTAGAAGCCGCGGAGCAGGAGGTACTGCGCGGAGAACGGGATCAGTCCCAGGCCGAAGGCCTGCAGCATGTGGCCCAGCGGCACGGTGGCCGAGGCGTCGGCGGAGCCGTGGGCGAACAGGAGTCGGGCCGTCTGCGGACCGAAGGCGAGGAAGAAGAACGCGGCCGGGACGATGACGACACCGCTGACCCGCAGCGCGCGGGACAGGTCGGCGCGCAGGTCGTCGACGCGGTGTTCGGTCACGGCCCGGCTCATGCGCGGGAGCAGCGCTGTCACGAGGGAGACGGTGACGATCGACTGGGGCAGCATCCAGATCTGCTGGGCGTAGCTGTACGCGGTGTACCCGACGCCGTCGTGGGGACGGGCGGCGTCCGCGTCGGAGGCCAGCCGGGTCACCACCGTGCTCGCCGCCAGGTTGGCCAGCACGAACAGCAGTGTCCAGCGTGCGGCGTTGACGCTCTTGCGCAGCCCGGTGCCGCGCCAGTCGAAACGCGGGCGGAACCGGAACCCGGCCGCGAGGGCGTAGGGAACCAGCGCGAGTGCCTGAACCGCAAGCGCGATCGTGGTCCCGATCCCGAGCAGCCGGACCTGGGCGCCCGTGATGTCCGAGACCTGTTCCGGCGCGGTCAGCAGACCGAGGTAGAGGCCGAACATGGCGATCAGGACGAGGTTGTTGAGCACTGGGGTCCACATCATCGCGCCGAACCGGCTCCGGGCGTTGAGGACTTGGCCGAAGATGCTGAAGACGCCGTAGAGGAAGATCTGCGGGAGCAGGAAGCGGGCGAACACCACCGTCAGCTCGAACGCGTCGTGCGTGGCGGGTGTGTCGTGCTGGTAGACGCTGATGATCTCCGGGGCGGCCCAGGTGGCGAGCGCGGTCCCCACGCCGAGGACGCACAACACCAGGGTGACCAGCCGTTGTTCGAAGGCCGCGCCGCCGTCGGGGTCCTCGGCCCGGGCGCGGACCAGTTGGGGGACCAGGACGGAGTTCAGCGCGCCGCCGATGAGCAGGAAGTACAGACTTGTCGGCACGGTGTTGGCCTGGTTGTAGGTGGTGGCCAGCAGCCCGGTGCCCAGCGCGGCGCCCTGCAACACCATCCGTATCAGTCCGGTGGCGCGCGACACCACGGTTCCCGCCGCCATCAGCGCGGTCGAACGCAGCAGCCCACCCTCATCTTCGGGCTTCTTCCGGGCGGCGTGCCTGCGTCGTGTCCGTGACCGTTCCGACCGCTCGGGCGAGCTCTCCTCGATCATGGGCTCAATCTACGATCCCCGGCGCCGGTTCCGACCGCGCCGCGTCGTCAGGCGTGAGCCATGACGCGAGCACGGTCGGAACCGACAACACGGGTGGCCAGTCAGGGGACTTGAACCTGCGGTCCCCGAACTACACGGCTAGAGCGGCCGGTTCACGGAGTGAGCTGCCACTGCTCGATGTAGCCGACGTCGACCGCGGCGCGGTCCTGCACCCGCAACTTCCAGGTGCCGTTGACCGGTTGGGCGGAGGCGTCGACGGTGAAGGTCTGGTCGACGTTGTCGGTGGCGCCGCCGGCACGGTTCAGCAGCGAGTAGACGGTTCCGTTCGGGCCGACGAGGTCGACGGTGAGGTCGCCGCGGTAGGTGTGGACGATCTTGACGTAGACCTGGGTGGTGGCCGAGGCGTTGCCGTCGCGGCCGGTGACCGTGATCGGGGACTCCACGGCGGTGCTGTTGTCGGGGATGTCGACGCGGGTGGCGCTGGCGTAGATGTTGGCCACCCGCCAGGTGAAGGCGGTGGTGGCGGTCGCGCCCGTGTCGTCGGTGACGGTCACCGTGACGTCGCTGCTCCCGAGAGTGGTCGGGATGCCGGAGATCAGGCCGGTACTGCTGATGGTCAGTCCGTCCGGCAGTCCGGTGGCCGAATAGGTCAGCCCCGCACCGGAGTTGGTGGTGTACGCGTCCGTCTGAAGGGACACGGACTGTCCGACTCCGCTGATCTGGCCTGTGATCGGGGCGACGTTGACACCGAGCGCGATCCGGCTGCCCACATTGATGGCCGCCCACGCGTCGGCCACGGCGAGGTACGTGGGGCTGTAGGCGCCGAAGAGGTCGGCGGCGGCCTGGAGCGTCGCGGTGCGGGCACCGGCGTAGTTCGTGGACGAGGTCATGTACGTGGTGAGCGCCCGGTACCAGACCTTCTGGGCGTTCTCGATGCCGATGCCGGCGACGGGCACGCCGTCGTAGGTCGGGCTGTCGTAGGCGACCCCGTTGACGGTCTTCGCGCCGCTGCCCTCGGACAGCAGGTAGAAGAGGTGGTTCGCCGGGCCCGAGGAGTAGTGGACGTCGACACTGCCGAGCGTCGAGCTCCAGTAGTCGCGGGACGCACCGTCCTTGGAGGGCTTGTCCATGTAACGCAGCGGTGTGCCATTGCCGTTGATGTCGATCTTCTCGCCGACCATGTAGTCGGGGACATCGGCGGGCAGGTTCTCGTGGAACTCGACCGCGGCGGCGAAGATGTCCGAGGTCGCCTCGTTGAGGCCGCCCGACTCGCCGGAGTAGGTGAGGCCGGCGGTGGCTGCGGTGACGCCGTGGCTCATCTCGTGCGCGGCCACGTCCAGCGCCGTCAGCGGGTGGGTGTTGCCCGAACCGTCGCCGTACGTCATGCAGAAGCAGGTGTCGGACCAGAACGCGTTGACGTAGTTGTTGCCGTAGTGGGCCCGGCTGTAGGCGGCCACGCCGTCGTTGCGTATGCCGTTGCGGCCGAAAACGTCCTTGTAGTAGTCCCAGGTGGCGGCGGCACCGAACGCGACGTCCACACCGGCGGTCTGACGGTTGCTCGCGGTCCCGTCGCCCCAGACATCGTTGTCATCTGTGAACAAGGTGCCCGTGCCCGAGGTGCCCTGGTTCAGGTCGTAGGTCTTGTGTCCGGCGCGGTCGCCGTCGACGAGCTGGTACGTCGAGCCGGAGAGCGTGGTGCTGAGCGGGACCGTTCCGTTGAACTGGCCGGTGCCGGTGCCCGTTTCGATGCCCTGGTAGTGGAAGACGGCCTTGCCCGAGTCGGCGTCGGTGATGACATGGAGTTCGCTGGGCGTTCCGTCGTCCTGGAAGCCGCCGACCACGGCCTCCCAGGCGAGGACGGGCTTGGCTCCGGCGGCCCAGACGACGAGCCGCGGGGCGCCGTCGAGCTCGGCCTTCTCGCCACCCGCCTTGGCCGCGCTCGCGAGCGCCTTGGCCTTCACCGTCGCCGACGACACGTTCGGGGTGATGTCCGACAGGGTGAGGTCGGCCTTCGCGGTCTTCGAGACCGTGAGGCGGCCGCTCTTGGCGTGGACGACCAGGTCGCCGCCGAGGACGGGCAGTCCGGAGTACGTCCGCTCGTAACGGGTGTGGGTGGTGCCGTCGGCGTCCTGCGTGACGTCCTTGACGACGAGCTTCTCCTTGGCCCCGAGGCCGAGGGTCCTCGCCGTGTTCTTGACGGCCGCGCCGGCGCTCTTGAGGAGGGCGGCGTGCTTCGCCGGCGACAGGGTGACCGGCGCCGCTCCGGCCCGGGGTGTGGCCAGGATCTTCGCGGGGGCGGTGTGTCCACCGGGGGCGGCGGAGGCGGCGCCCGTCTGCATACCGGCGGCCAGCAGGGTGCCGACCGCGGTGAGGACCAGGGCGGCGGTGTATCTGGGGTGGTGCGGATAACGGTCATGCCGGGTCAAGGCGTTCTCCTTATGTGGGGTGGTCGGACTCGGTGGAGTCCTGGAGAGCGGGTCGGGCCGGGGTACGGCCGTCCGGCGGGCGCGCGGGTGCGGGGAGGAAGGGTGAGGAGGAAGTGAACGCTCGGTGAGCGTGGTGCACAGCAGCGTGGCACCACGCCCACAGAATTGTCATGGCTATAACAAAGCAACGGCTCAAAATGACTGTTGCGTACTGCGGTTGATGCGTCCGGGCAACACTTTTCGGCCGCTCGGGGCATGACGGCGGACGATGCACACCCGCACGCCCCGTGGAACACGAGCCCATCGAACAGATGGTTGAATATCGGCCCGGAAGGGTAATCAGTCCTTCAACTCGCGTACGGCGTACACGACTTGCCCCACCAGGACAGGCACGCCACGAGCACGGCACCGGTCGCTCGTGAAGACGCTGACATATGCCAGAAGCACCACCGGATCGTGTGTTGCCAAATCCCTTACAGGGCGTCGCAGCCTGTGCGACAGTCGTAACCGGTCCCTCCATCCGCCTTGGTCGTACCGTCCCCGCATCGGAGTGCGTCATGCCGTCCCATCTCTCTGCGGACCGCCCAGCCGCCCAGCCGCCCGCGCGCGGCTCGGTCGACGCGCTGATATCGCAGGCACGGCGGCTCATGGGCGACGTGGACGCCGTACGACGGGACGCGCAGCACGACGGTTCGGACCCGCGCGAGCGGTGGCAGCGGGCGCTGTGCGATCTGGCGCTGCATCAACTCAACGACCTCGACGAGCACTTGGCCCAGTTGCGGGACGGCCCGCCGCCCGTGCCGGCCACGGTGGAAGCGCCGCTCGCACCGGCCGCCGTACCGGACGCGCCCCGGGACGACTCGGTGCTCAGCCGGGTCGGCAGTGCCGAGTGGGATCTCCTGACGGACGGGGCCAGTTGGTCCGGGGAGCTGTACGAGATCCTCGGCCGCGATCCGGCCGCTCCCCCGCTCACCCTGGACGAACTGCCGTCCCTGGTCCTCGACGAGGACCGGCCCCGGCTGACCGCGATGGTCACGGACTGCCTCATCGACGCCAAGCCCATCGACGGCGAGTTCCGCATCGTCCGGCCCGACGGCGCCGTACGGACCGTGCACATGATGGGCGAGCCCGTGCTCGACGCCGACGGCGGCACCGCCTCGATGTGGGCCGTGCTGCGGGACGTCAGCGAACTGCGCCGCAGCCAGCGGACGGTGAGCGAGACCCGTGACTCGCTACAGCGCCACCGGCACCACGCGCAGTCCGAGCGCCGGCTCGCGGTCGAGTTGCAGGAGGCTGTGCTGCCGCCGTGGCGCGGCTCCCTGCGGCTCCCGCACCAGGGACCGGAGACAGTGGACCTGGCCGCCCGCTATCTGCCCTCCTCCACGAGCGCGCTGATCGGCGGCGACTGGTACGACGCGCTCCAACTCTCCGACGGCGCGACCCTGTTGAGCGTCGGCGACCTCACCGGACACGGTGTCGCCGTCACCTCGGGCATGGCGATGCTGCTCGGCGCCCTGCGCGGCATGGCGATGGCGGGCACCGAGCCCGGTCAACTGATGTCCTGGCTCAACCAGTTACTCGACGCCACCGTGCAACCGGCCCTGGGCAGCGCGGTGTGCTGCCGCTACCGGCCCGAGACCCGCACCCTGGCGTGGGCGCAGGCAGGACACCCCGCCCCGCTGCTGTTCCGCGGCGGGACGGGGCGCATGCTGAGCGCACCGGACGGCGTCCTGCTCGGCGCCACCTCGGGAGCGGCCTACGGACAGGCCGAGGAAACCCTCGAGGCGGGCGACGTACTCCTGCTGCACACGGACGGACTGGTGCCCGGGCACAGCGGAGAGGCCGCCGTGCGCCAACTCCTCGACCTGGCCCCGCGGTTCGGCGAGGCGCGCACCGCACAGGACTGCGTACGGATGGTCGTGGAGGAGTTCGGCGGCACCGAGCGCCAGGACGACGCGTGTGTGCTCGTCGCGAGGACGACGTAAGAGAGAAGCAGCCGCACAACTGCTGTTACCGAAGCAGCTGCACAAACCCCCTACGCCTGGGCGCTGTTGCCGCCCCTGACCCTCGGGCTCTTCGACGGTGTCTTCGGCAGCGCGAGTTTGATCTCCTCCCGCAGTTCGTGGATCTTCGGATAGCCGGAGTAGTGGGCGGTGAGCCGGTACATCTCGCGCAACCGGTCCCAGGTGCGGTGGGAGGAGTTCGATCCCATCGACGCCAGGGCCAACCGCGCGTACCTGTCCGCCTGTTCGGGGTCGTCGGCGATGAAGCAGGCGGAGGCCATCGACAGGAAGTCGAAGATCTTCGACCGCTGCCGTCCGTCGACCCGCAGCGCCAGGGCCTTCTCCGCGAAGTACTGGGCGTGCACGGCCGCTTCCGGCTCGTGCTCGGCCAGGGTGCGGTAGGCCAGGGCCTGCATGCCGTAGAGGTCCTCCTCCTTGAACGTCTGCATCCAGCTCGGGGACGGTACGTCGCCGCGGTCGGAGACGAAGAGATCCTCCGCCTGGCCGAGGGTGCGGCGCATGGCCTGGCCCTTGCCCATCGACGCCTGTGCCCAGGCCTCGATGGTGTAGAGCATCGCCCGGGTGCGCGGCAGCACCTGGTCGCCGGAACCGGCCTTGGCGAGCTTCATGAGATCGAGTGCGTCGTCGGGCCGGCCCAGGTGCACCATCTGGCGAGCCGCCCGTGAGAGCGCCTCCCCGGCGCGGGGCCGGTCGCCGCCCTCACGGGCCGCGTGGGCGGCGATGACGAAGTACTTCTGGGCCGTGGGCTCCAGGCCGACGTCGTGCGACATCCAGCCCGCGAGTACGGCGAGGTTGGCGGCGACGCCCCACAGGCGCCGCTGGAGATGGTCGGGGTGGCGGTAGGCGAGCATGCCGCCCACCTCGTTGAGCTGTCCCACCACAGCCTTGCGCTGCAACCCGCCGCCGCGGGCCGCGTCCCAGGCTCGGAACACCTCGACGGACTCCTCCAGTTCCTCGATCTCCTGCGACCCGATGGGTGCGGCCTCATAGCGGTCGAGCCCAGCGGGGTCGGCGTGCAGGGGATCGTCGAATCGGGGAGCATCGGCGGAAAGAGTCGGATCGGAGTGCAGCCAGTCGTACATGGCGCTGCTGAGTGCGGAGCCTGCGGCGAGCGCGGCGCCCGCGCCCACCAAGCCGCGTCGGTTGAGCATGAGGTCCATTCCCGTGAATTCGGTGAGGACCGCAGCAGTCCGTTCGGGCGCCCACGGCACACCGTCGGGATGTTCCACATTCCCGTCGTCGGGCCGTTTCCCCGCACGCCCGTGCCGGACCAGACCGAGGTCCTCGATGGTCACGACACGGCCGAGACGCTCGGTGAACAGAGCCGCCAGCACCCTCGGCACCGGATCGCGCGGGATCTCTCCCATGTCGATCCAACGCCGTACCCGCGAGGTGTCGGTCGACAGCTGGGGGTGGCCCATGGCCGCCGCCTGCCGGTTGACCCGCCGCGCGAGCTCGCCCTTGGACCAGCCGGCCAGGCCGAACAGGTCCGAGAGACGGGAGTTGGGTTGTCCGTTCACGTCAAGCCCCCAGGTTCTCGGCTGACTTGAACATAGCCCGGTGCGGGTTGCCGGGCGACTATTCGCCAGGGTTCGCCAGGGTGCGCCAGATGGTGTGCCACTGCGCATCTGGTGTCAGGTAGGAACGCGCCACCCCGACCCGGTCACCGAGGGACATTCCCCAGGGTGCACCCGTGGGACCGGGCCGGGTAGCGCGCTTGCTTGGACAGGCACTGCAGGCACACGAAGGGATCTGTATCTCCCATGTACACAGCATCGTCCTCCGTGTCCGCGTGGACGAGCGGGATGCTGGCCCACATGGCGCCCAGCACCCAACGGGCCCACAGCAGCAGCGCGGTGGAGGCGACGGCGAGCAGGGCGCCCAGGATCGCGAGCTCGGGCTGCCAGTACTGGAGGT
>NZ_JBLTJC010000184.1:0-20146 GCF_048158785.1 Streptomyces colwelliae
CTCGCCGACCCCACCACCCACCGCGAACTGCGGTGGCTGGTACGGCACTCCACCCTGGGGCTGCTGCTCGGGCTGCTCGGCGTCCTGTTGCCGATCAGTGCCGTGCGGGACAGCGCGTTCCCGCTGTACTGGACGTTCATGCCGGCGAACACGACGGCCACGTCGCTCGGCATCGGCAACGCGCAAACCTGGCCGGACGCGCTCGCCGTGGCGTTGCTCGGCGTGGGCTGGATCGCCATCATCCTGGGGCTGGCGCCCGGGATGGCCCGGCTCCAGTCGGGCCCTGGACGGCACCTCCTCGCGGCCGGCCCCGACGTCGATCTCTCCTTGCGCGTCGCGGAGTTGACCGCCACCCGGGCCGCCGCGCTCGACGCGCACGCCACCGAACTACGGCGTATCGAGCGGTCGTTGCACGACGGCGCGCAGAACAGACTTGTCTCCGTGGCCGTGTTGCTCGGCGCGGCCCGCCGCATGGTGGCCCGCGACCCGGCCGGCGCCGACGAACTCCTCGAACGCGCCCAGTCCGCCGCCGAGATGGCCCTGGCCGAACTGCGGACGGTCGCGCGCGGCATCCTGCCGCCGGTGCTGGCCGACCGGGGGCTCGCGGGCGCGCTCTCCGGTCTCGCGGCGGACTGCGCGGTGCCGTGCCGGATCGACGTGGACGTACCCGAACGCTGCGCGGCCTCCGTCGAGGCGACCGCCTACTTCGTCGTGGCCGAGGCTCTGACCAACATCGCCAAGCACAGCGGGGCCGCGCACGCCGTCGTCACGGCACGCGGCAGCGCCGGCCGACTGGTGCTGTCCGTCGAGGACGACGGCCGGGGCGGCGCCGACGCCGAGGGCGGCTCCGGACTCACCGGCATCCGCCGCCGTATCGCCGCACACGACGGCGCCCTCACCCTGACCAGCCCACCCGGCGGCCCGACCGTCCTGACCGTGGATCTCCCCTGCGGTCGATGAGCCCGGCAGCCGGGGAGCCGGGATCATGACGAGCAAGGGGAGCCAGCGATGCGGAACTTGAGCTGTGGAGCCTGAATTGCGGAGCCTGAACTACGGAGCGTGGGACGTGGGACGACATGAGGCCTGACATGCGGATCGTGATCGCCGAGGACGACCCGTTGCTGCGCGAGGGGCTCGCCCTGCTGCTGCGCGCCGAGGGGCTGGACGTCGTGGCCACCGCCGGCAACCCCGACGAGGCGCTGGACGCCATCGACGTGCACAAGCCGGACGTCGCCATCCTCGACGTACGGATGCCGCCGACCCACACCGACGAGGGGATCGTCGCCGCGGTCGAGGCCCGGCGCCGGCGGCCCGACCTGGCGGTGCTCGTGCTGTCCGCGTACGTCGAGCAGAGCTTCGCCACGGAGCTGCTCGGCGGCGGGGTGAGCGGGTTGGGCTACCTCCTCAAGGAACGGGTGGGCCGGGTCGAGGAGTTCCTCGACGCGCTGCACCGCGTGGCGGCCGGCGGCACCGCCATCGACCCGGAAGTCGTCGCCCAGCTCTTCACCCGCTCCCGCCAGGACACCCGCCTCGACCGGCTCAGCCCCCGCGAACGGGACGTACTCGCCCTGATGGCCGAGGGGTTGGGCAACTCCGCCATCGCCGAACGCCTCGTCGTCACCGACGGCGCCGTCCACAAACACATCCGCAGCATCTTCGCCAAGCTCGACCTGTCCCCGACGGACCAGGTGGACCGCAGGGTGGCGGCCGTCCTGCGCTACTTGGAGGACCTACGACGGCTGGCGTAACTCCCCGTCGGCCGGGGGCTCTTGGTACAGCAGGCTGTACGGCGGACCGGCCCGCGGGCTGGATCGATCACCGCGTGCCGTCTCCCTAGGTTGGTGAACACAACGGAACACACCGGAACACACAGCGAGTCCGGTGTTCCCGACCACCAACCCCCTCGGAGACAGCCCATGTTGACGACTCGTCACCTCACCGCCGTAGCCGCACTGGCCGCACTCGGCCTCGGCCTGGCGACGCCCGCCGCGAGCGCGAAGGACGCCACGAGCTCCACGAAGTCCCGGCAGCGCAGCACGACGCTCCAGCAGAGTGTGGACGCGATCCAGCGGACGGGAACCGTTGCCGTCGTAGCCCAGTCGACGGGTCCGGAGGGGCGGCGGTACGCCACCACCGGGGTGTCGGACACCGCCACGGGACGGGCGGCCCGCGCCATCGACAAGTTCAGGATCGCGAGCAGCACCAAGGCCTTCGTGGCGACGGTGATGCTCCAACTGGTCGGCGAGGGAAGGGTGTCGCTGGACGACAGCGTCGAACACTGGCTGCCCGGTGTGGTGGACGGCAACGGGAACGACGGAAACGCCATCACCGTACGGCAGTTGCTGAACCACACCAGCGGGCTGTTCAACTACACCGCAGACTTCCCGGCGATCGCCTCGGTGGACGGTTTCGAGGCCGACCGGTACACCACCTGGACCCCGCAGCAGCTGGTGGGGATCGCGATGCGGCACGCCCCGGACTTCGCGCCCGGCACCCAGTGGGAGTACTCCAACACGAACTACATCGTCGCCGGAATGATCATCCAGAAGGCCACCGGCCACACCTGGCAGCAGGAGGTGACCCGGCGCGTCATCCGTCCGCTGGGCCTGCGCGACACCTCCGCCCCGGACACTTCTGCCCGCATCCCGGGCCAACACCTGCACGGTTACTCGGACTTCGGCGGCAGCGGCCCGACCATCGACGTCACCGAACTCAACCCGACCGCCGCCGGATCGGCCGGCGCGATGATCAGCACGACCAACGACCTCACCCGCTTCTTCTCCGCGCTCCTGGGCGGCAGGCTCCTGCGCCCGGCGCAGCTCGCCGAGATGAAGACGACGGTACGAGCCGCCTCCCTCGACCCCGTCTGGCCCGGCGCCCGCTACGGCCTGGGCCTGATGGAGATCCCCCTGACCTGCGGCGGCGTCTACTACAGCCACGCCGGCGACCTGATGGGTTACACCACCCGCGACGGCGTCAGCGCGGACGGCCGCCGGACCGTGGTCCTGGAGGCGACGGGCGACGGCGCGCCCGATCTGTCGACGGAGGCGGCGCAGAACGCGTTGATCGACACCGAACTCTGCGCCACAGCACGGAAGTAGCGCCCGGCCTCAGCCGGCGGCATCGACGAATTCGGGCCGCCGCATGCCGTGGAGGTTGCGGTACGCGGCCCTCCCCGGCGAGCTCCAGCCCTCCAGCAGCGCGGGGTCGGGCCGGTACACCTCGACACCCAGCGGGCGGCAGACGTCCAGGGGGTCGCGGGCGTCCGGGCCCCAGAGCGGGACGGAGAGATCGCCGCCGGGGCAGGTGGACAGCGCGCACAGCAGATCGGTCTCGGCGAAGAACTCGAAGTGGTCGCCCACGCGCGCGGGGCAGTCCTTCATGAAGTACTGGTCGTCGTCGTTGAGACCGGTGCACTGGAAGACATTGAGCACGTCGTGCACGTCGAACTCGGTTAGCCCGTACGGCAGTACGGCCCGGACCAGGTTCGAGTGGCAGTGGAAGTCGAAGTCCTCGCCGGTGAGCATGCGGTTGACGTACGGGTCGCAGCGGGTGCCCAGCAGGTCGTGGACGCGTCCGCCGTCGCCGTCCACGCCGTAGTTGGAGAGGGTGTCGTCGGTGACCGTCAGCAGGGGGCGCAGGAACGGCAGGGTGGACCAGATCCGGTCGTACGTGGAGATGTGCGCGCGCTGCAACTGGCGGGTGCGAGCGGCCCACATGCGCTCGCGCGGGTCGTGCAGGTTCCACACGTTGAGGTCGCCGACCTGGGGGCCCTCGACGGTGACGATCCGGCACAAGTGTCCCTCGGGGACGGTCCAGGCGCGGCCGGAGCGGATCGGGATCTCGAAGGAGTCCACGAGTTCGTGGCGCACCCCGGCGAAACGGTCGTAGAAGGCGCGGTCGACGTCAAGGGCGCCGCCCTGGGTGGCCCGGTAGGCGGCGGCCGCCTTAAAAGCGGGGGGCGCGGCGGTCGCGGCGGTCGCGGGGGGCGCTGTGCGGGAGGTCATCGCTTGCCTTTCGCTGCCGAAGTCGTGCGGGTCGTACGGGAGTTGGCGCGTACGGCGGCCAGCACCGTCCGCTCGGAGTCGTCGAGGTAGAGCCGCAGCGCGGCCGTGGCGTCCATGCGCCGGCCGCCGCGGATCAGGTCGCAGATCTCGCGGTCGCGGGCGACCCACGGTGCCTGGAAGGCTCCCTGGTCCGCCATCACCGCGAAGGCCAGGCGGAGTTGGGCGATCGTCACCCGGAAGAAGCCGTCGAGGCGGGCGCTGCCCAGCAGGGCCACCAGCGACTGGTGGAAGCGCAGGGACGCGGTGCCGACCTTGTCCCACGCCTCGGCGTCGACGGCGAGTTCGGCGGCGGCGACCTTGGCCTCCATCGCGTCGAGCAACGGCTCCGGGGCGAGCGGGCTCGCGTCGACGGCGCTGAGTTCGAGCGTGCGGCGGGCGAGGTAGATGTCCGTCACGTCCTCGGCGGCCAGGGTCTTCACCGCCGTGCCCTTGTGCAGCTGCTGCACCACGAGACCCTCGTCGTGCAGGGTGCGCAGGGCCTCCCGCAGGGTGTTGCGGGACACCCCCAGCTCGGCGGAGAGCGCCACGTCCCGCAGCGGGGTGCCGGGTGGCAGCTCACCCTCGACGATGCGTTCGCGCAGCACGTCGGTCACCAGGACGGGCCGCCCGGCGGAGGCCGCCGCGCCGTTCAGAGTCGACATGCCCCCACCCTAGCGCACGATCTGTTGAACAAAACAGGGGCATGGTTCACCTTGGCTCACCCGATCCACCTGCGGCATCCAGGGAATTTCGGCCTTTTACTTGACTGAAACACCGAGGCGTCACCATCATCAGCAGCCAGATTGTTCAACAGTTTTGCTGTCCGTTTCAGTCTCCCGGTCGAGAGGCCTCCTCATGCACGTGACCCTCTTCCGCTCCACCACCGCCCTCGGCGCCGCAGGCCTGCTCCTCGCCCTCTCCGGCTGTTCGAGCGGTTCCTCCTCGGCCGGCGGGGCGGACGGTTCGGGCACGATGACCGCCGGCACCCTGACCGTGGGATCGGACCTGACGTATCCGCCGTACGCCTATCTGGACGGCAAGACCCCGGCGGGCTTCGACCCGGACATCTCGCGCGCCCTGGCCAAGGCGTCCGGGCTGAGGTCGACGTTCGTCGACACGCGGTTCGAGCAGCTCATCGCCGGGCTCGGGACGGGGCACTTCGACGTGATCGCGTCCGACCTGTACATCACCGACGCGCGCGAGAAGCAGGTCGACTTCATCCCGTACTTCACCACCGGCAACTCGATCGTGGTGCGGAGCTCGGGCGGCTACCGGCCGACCGTGGTCACCGACCTGTGCGGGAAGTCCGTCGCGGTGATCAAGGGCGGCCAGATCGTCGAGAAGCTGCGCGGCGAGGCGAGCACCCAGTGCGAGGACAAGGGTGAAAAGGCCGTGGACGTAAGGGAGTTCGGCACCGATCCCGAAGGCACCCAGGCGCTGCTGTCCGGCCAGGTCGACGCCCAGGTAACCGACGGCGCCGTGGCCAAGGCGGCCGCCGACAAGACGAACGGCCGGCTCACCATCTCCTCCAAGTCCCTGATCTACCCGGTCCAGTCGGGCCTCGCGGTCAAACGCGGCGACACCGCCCTGAAGAAGACCCTCACCACAGCACTGGCCGAGCTCAAGAAGGACGGCACCTACGCCGAGCTGCTGAAGAAGTACAACCTCGGCCAGGCTCAGGGGAGTTGACGGACGATGGGCAGCTTCGACTGGAGTTACACGCTCGGTCTGTTCGCGGACGCCGACCTGTGGCGGGCAGCCCTGCTCGTCGTCGAACTGGCCGTCTCCGCCTGGGTGATCTCCACGGCACTGGGCCTCCTGGTGGCCCTCGCCCAGCAGTCCCGCCTACGTCCGCTACGGCTGATCGCAGCCGGGTACGTCTGGTTCTTCCGCAGCCTGCCGCTGCTGGTCCTGCTGATCTTCGTCTACAACTCCCCCCAGATCTTCCCCGACTTGAGGCCCCTGCTCTCCAGCCCCTTCGCCGCCGGCCTGGTCGCGCTCGTCCTCAGCGAGACCGCGTACATCGCCGAGATCCACCGCGGCGGCCTGCTCGCCGTGGGCAAGGACCAGGGCGAGGCCGCGCAGGCGCTGGGCATCCCCTACGCGGGAGTCCAACGCCATGTGGTGGTGCCGCAGGCGTTCCGCGTCGCCCTCCCCGCGCTGGGCAACGAGTTCATCAGCATCCTCAAACTGACCTCCCTGGTCAGCTCCATCTCGCTCGCCGAACTCCTGCTGGTCGGCCAGCGCCTCTACACCCAGAACTTCCTGGTCCTGGAGACCCTGCTGGCCGTGGCGGTCTACTACGTCCTGCTCGTCACCCTCTTCGACCGGCTCAGGGCGCTGCTCGAACGCCGCCTGGACGTGCGCAAACGCCGTACGAAAACGGCAGTTGGCGCCACCGTCCCGGAGGGCGGCGGGGTCCTGGCCACACCAGCCCGGACCCGGCCCCGTACTCCGCACGAGGGCGAGGCGGTCGTACGCGCCCGGGGCCTGCGGAAGTCCTTCGGCCCGGTGTCCGTCCTGAACGGCGTGGACCTCGATGTGCACCGCGGCGAGGTGGTGGCCGTCATCGGCCCCTCCGGCTCGGGCAAGACGACCCTCGTCCGCACCCTCAACCACCTTGAGCAGCCCGACTCCGGCAGCGTGGAGATCGACGGCAGGCCGATGGGCGGCCGGGACCGCGAACTCGCCGCCCAGCGCCGTCGCGTGGGCATGGTCTTCCAGCGCTTCAACCTCTTCCCGCACCGGACCGCCCTCCAGAACATCACCCTCGCCCCACTCCAACAGCGGCTCCACGAGGGCCGGTTGGCCGCTGAGAGCCGGGCACGGGAACTGCTCCGCAAGGTCGGCATGGACGCCCACGCGCACAAGTACCCCCACCAGCTCTCCGGGGGCCAGCAGCAACGGGTCGCCATCGCCCGCGCGTTGGCGATGGACCCCAGCGTCCTCCTCTTCGACGAACCGACCTCGGCCCTCGACCCCGAACTCGTCGGCGAGGTCCTCTCGGTGATGAGCGAACTCGCCGCCGACGGCACGACGATGGTCGTCGTCACCCACGAGATGCGCTTCGCGCGGGAGGTCGCGGACTGGGTGGTCTTCATGGACCAGGGCCGCGTCCTGGTCCAGGGTCCGCCCGAGGACGTCTTCGACAACTCCGGGGAACCGCGCCTGGAACGGTTCTTCGCGGCGATCGGCCCAGCGTGAGTCCCGCGACGTCGTACAGGCCCAGATCAGCTTCATGGCGATTGTGATCACTGGGCCTGCCGACGGTAACCCTTTACCGGCCTGGAAAGAACGGTGGTGATCAGGTGAGTGGTTTCGCTGCACCGGCCCGCACAGCCCTCTCACACTGACGACAGATCGATCGTGCGTCCGGGGAGGCCATCGAAGCTCACCAGGTCTCCGCGGTGTTCGACGCCATGGACGAGGAGGTCGCCCCACTGCGGAGCCTCATGCCCGAGCCGCCATCGCCGTATATCCGATGACATTGAGTGGCATCACTAGGATGAGTGACATGGGTCGATGGATGCCGGACGCAGCGGGCCGACTGTCGCGGGCCGCGCTCGAGCTGTACGAGGAGCGCGGCTTCGAGGACACCACGGTCGCCGAGATCGCCGAGCGGGCCGGTCTGACGAAGCGGACGTTCTTCCGCCACTTCCCCGACAAACGCGAGGTGCTGTTCCCGCTCTCGGCCCGGATCCACCAGGTGATCGTCGACGCCATGGCCGCCGCGCCGGCCGACCTCTCGCCCCTCGCCGTCGTCCTGGAGGGGTACGGCGCCGCCGTGGACATGGTGAACACGGGGCATGCGCAGGCCCGGCGGCGCCGAGCCGTCATCGTGGCCAACCCGGAGCTCCGGGAACGAGAGCTGACCAAGTTCGCCGCGACCAGCACGGCCGTGACCGAGGCGTTGGGCGAGCGCGGTGTCGCGCCGCGGACCGCCTTCCTGACCGCCGCCGCGGGTGCCGCCGCGTGGAGGGCCGCGCGCGAATCCTGGATCGAGGGTCCGGAGACACAGGACCTGCACGCCCTGCTGCGTGAATCCGTGGAGGAACTCAGGGCGGCGGTCGCGGCCCCGCTCGCGCCGTAAGCCACAGCTAGAACCACAGCTAGCTAGAACCACAGATAAAGCGACAGCCGTGCCTCTCCTTGCCGCTCCCGTCACCCATGACACCTGGTGTCATCACTGTTACGATGACACCAGGTGTCATCATATGCCCCGTGTTCGACGGAGAGGGTGCATCGCACATGTCGGAAACGTTCGACGAGGCAACCACGCTCAAACGACGAACCTTCGTCGCGGCGTCGACAGCGGTCGCCGGCCTCCCCCTGCTGACCTCGGATCGCCTGCCCGCATCCCCATCCGCCCCCGCGCCGGCCGACCGGCTCTCCACCGTCCGTCTGACGGTCAACGGCGAGCAGCGCACCGCCCAGGTCGACAACCGCACCTCACTCCTCGACCTCCTCCGCGAGCACCTGGACCTCCCCGGCACGAAGAAGGGCTGCGACCAGGGCGCCTGCGGAGCCTGCACGGTGCTCGTGGACGACCGGAGGGTGAACTCCTGTCTCGTCCTCGCCGTGATGGCCCAGGACGCGCACGTCACCACGATCGAAGGACTCGCCCGAGGCCGGGGCGATCAACTGCATCCGCTACAACAGGCGTTCATCGACCACGACGGCCTTCAGTGCGGCTACTGCACGCCGGGGCAGCTCATGTCGGGCGTCGCCTGTATCGCCGAGGGCCACACCGGCTCCCGGGAGGAGATCCGCGAATGGATGAGCGGCAACCTGTGCCGGTGCGGGGCGTACACGAACATCGTCTCCGCGATCGAGCAGACGGCCAAGGAGGTATGAGCGCGTGCATCCCTTCGCCTTCAGTCGAGTGTCCACCGTCACCGCCGCGCTCAACGCCGGTGCCGGCAACGGCCGTTACATCGCCGGCGGGACCACCCTGGTCGACCTCATGCGGGAGACCGTCGAGCGCCCCGCGCACGTGGTCGACATCAACGCGCTGCCGTACAAGGACATCACCGCCAACCGGCAAGGGCTGCACGTCGGTTCCCTGGTGCGGATGAGCGAGCTCGCCGCGCATCCGGAGGCGCGCGCCACGTACCCCGTCCTCTCGCAGGCCCTCGAACTGGGCGCCTCGGCCCAGCTGCGCAACATGGCCTCCATCGGGGGCAACATCATGCAGCGGCCCCGCTGTCCGTACTTCCGGGACGTCCACTCCGCGTGCAACCGCCGTGACCCGGGCTCGGGTTGCGATGCCCGGGAGGGTGACAACCGTATGCAGGCGATCCTGGGGACGAGCACCCACTGCGTGGCAACTCACCCCTCCGACCTGGCAGTTGCTCTCGTGGCGCTGGACGCCGTGATCCAGGTACGGGGCCTCGACGGCACCCGCTCCATCCCGGTCCAGGACTTCTTCCTCCGCCCCGGGGACACGCCCCAGAAGGAGCACTCGCTGCGGTCGGGCGAACTCATCACCTCCGTCACCGTCCCCGCCGGAGCGCACACGCGCCGCTCGGGCTATCTGAAGGTCCGCGACCGGCAGTCGTACGAGTTCGCCCTCGCGTCGGCGGCGGTGGCGCTGGACATCGGGGGCGGCGTGGTGCGGGGCGCCAGGGTGGCCGTGGGCGGTGTGGGGACCGTGCCGTGGCGGCTGCCCAAGGTGGAGGAGGCGCTCGTCGGGAGGCGGCCGGGGCGCCGGACGTGGACGGATGCCGCGGCCCTCGCGGCCGAGGGCGCCGTACCGCTGTCCGAGAACGCCTTCAAGGTGAAGCTGGTCGAACGGACCGTGCGCCGCCAGCTCATGACGATCGGAGGACAGTGATGGCGACGACCGTCGTCGGGCAGCGGCTCTCCCGCGTCGACGCCCGCCGCAAGGTGACCGGCACGGCCACCTACTCGGCCGAGCACCGCGTCGAAGGCCTGTTGTACGGCGTGCTCGTCAACTGCACCGTGGCGCGCGGCACGGTGAGCCGGATCGCGGTGGACGCGGCGCTCGGCCACCCGGGCGTCCTGCACGTCCTGACCGACTTCGGCAGCCTGCGACTCGCCCACCCCGTCGATCGGATCGCCTTCTACGGCCAGCCCATCGCGGTCGTCGTCGCGGAGACCCTGGAGGCGGCGACCCACGGCGCCTCGCTGGTCGAGGCGACGTACGAACGGCAGGACGCGGTAACCGACTTGGACGCCGCCGGCATCCCCTCGCAGACACCCGCCGACGAGCCCGACTACAGCCGCGGCGACCCGGCGGGCGCACTGGCCTCGGCGCAGGTGAAGGTGGACCTGGAACTCACCAGCGCCCGCGAGAACCACAACCCCATCGAACTGCCCTCGACCATCGCCCGGTGGCAGGACGGACGGCTGACGCTCTGGGACAAGTCCCAGTGGTCACAGGGCGCCGCGCGCACGGTGGCCGGCGCGCTCGGCATCGCCGTCGGCGACGTCCGCGTGCACAACGAGTTCCTGGGCGGCGGGTTCGGCAGCGCGATCCAGACCTACGACCACGTGATGCTGGCCGCGTTCGCCGCGCGCGAGGTCGGCAAGCCCGTCAAGGTGGTGCTGACCAGGCGTCAGTTCTTCTACGGCACCGGGTTCCGGCCTGCCAGCCGGCACCGGATCGCCCTCGGCAGCAGCACGGCCGGGCGCGTCAGCGCACTCACCTACGACGTCCGTATCGAGAACGCGCGCTACCAGTCCTACACGGACGGCCTGACCGACCTGCCGCAGTTCCTCTACGGCGTCCCCAACACCCGTACCGCGTACCGGGTCACGCCCGTCGACGTCCAGTCCCCGTGCTCCATGCGGGGCCCGGGCGTGGTGCTCGGCAACTTCGCCCTGGAAACCGCGATGGACCAGCTCGCGCACGAACTGGCCGTGGATCCCGTCGAGTTGAGGCTGCGCAACGAGCCGACCCAGGACGAGGTCAACCAACTCCCCTTCTCCACCCGGAAGTTGCGCGAGTGCTACGAGACCGGCGCGCGCCGCTTCGGCTGGTCCCGGCGGAACGCCAAGCCGGGCTCGCGCACGGACGGCGACCTCCTCATCGGCATGGGGATGGCCACCGCCAGCTACCACAACAACCGGCGCGATTGCAGCGCACGGGCCCGGATCCACGCCGACGGCACCGCCGAAGTCTTCGCGGCCTCCGCGGACATGGGCCCCGGCACCACCACCTCGGTCATGCAGGTCGCCGCGGACGCCCTGGGGCTGCCCGCCTCGGCGGTCACCTTCAGGCTGGGCGACTCCAGCTACCCCACCGCGCCCCTACACGCGGCGGCCACCACCATGGCGAGCGTGGGCTCGGCCGCGCACACCACCTGCAACGCGCTGAGGACGGAATTCGTCCGCAGGGCGGTGGCGGACCCGAACTCCCCGTTGCACGGCGCGAATCCGGCGGACGTACAGGTGCGCGACGGCCGGCTGGAGGCCCCCGGCGCCCGGGACAGCTACCAGGAGATCCTGCGCCGCGCCGGTCTGCCGAGCCTCGACATCACCGGCAACTGGGGCCCGGGCGACGCCGATTCGAAGATCTCCACCTACGGCTACGGAGCCGTCTTCGCCGAGGTCTCCGTCGATCCCCTGCTGGGCCTCGTCCGCGTACGGCGGATCTTCGCGGCGTACGACGTGGGGCGGGTGATCAGCCCCAAACTCGCCCACAGCCAGGCCATCGGCGGCATGGTCGGCGGCATCGGGATGGCCCTCCTCGAAGGCACCGTCACCGACCACCGCGACGGCCGTATCGTCAACGCGAGCCTCGCCGACTATCTCGTGCCGGTGAACGCGGACATCACGGATCTCGACGCCGCGTTCATCAACACCGAGGACCCGCAGGCCGATCCGATCGGTGTGAAGGGCCTCGGCGAGATCACCATCGTCGGGGTGGCGCCCGCCATCGGCAACGCGGTGTTCAACGCGACGGGCAAACGCCTGAAGGACCTGCCGATCCGTCCCGAGGCACTGCTTTAGCTCACACGCCGGCCACGACAGGCCGACTGCAACACACCCGCGTGTCCGATGTCAGTGGCGTGGTGCAGGGTGATGAAGGACGATCTCGACAAGCAGGTCCGCATCGTCCGGCGCATCCCCTGCACCGCCCCCCGAACACCGCACGGCAGAAAGGGTGTTGATGACCTCGGCGAGTCCCGACTGCATCGTGGTCACATTGGTCGAGATCCAGGGAGGTCCGGCCAAGTGGGAGCGGGTCGAGCAGCACTTCCGCGAGGCGGCGTGGTCCTTCCGGACGCCGTCGGCGAAGGAACGCCGGACAGCCCGGCGGGCATTCGAGTCCGATCCGGCGGACTCCCGCTTCCTCTGGGTCGACGTCCCGGTCACCGGTTCACCCTGGCGTGCGGAGCTTGAAGCATCCTGGTCCGTGGCCGCCGTACGCCGCGCGACGCGGGTCGTCGTCTACGACCGTGTGCTCCGGCGCGAGGAATCCGACCGGACGATACAGCCGGGGTGGCAGTCGCATGCGACGGAAGCGCGATCGTGGGTCACCATGCCACCGCACGCGCCGAGTTGGTCGAAACCCGTGTGGTGGCTGCGCCGACTCCTCTACAACTCGGCTGTCCGGACCGGTCTGTTCGACGTCGGGCCGAGGGTGCACGGCAATCGGTCCGCCGCTGTCGTCGATCTGGTCCGCGAGATGACCGCGTCCGGTGACGTGGACCTTCGGCCGCTCGACGGACGTGGCCGCCCGGGCACCGTGCAGTACGGAGAAGACGCCCTCAACCGGGCCTTGGTGTTCATCATGGGGCCGTTGTTCGCCACGCTCGTCTTCGTCACCCTGGCCCACGACGCGGCTCCCGTGGGAGTCGCGATCTGCTGGTCGGCGGCCGTCCTGGCCACATGTCTCGCGGGATGGACAGCGATCACACTGCCTCTGGCGCGCACCCGTCTCCGCTCCGCGTTGACCGTCCTCGCGATGAACGCAACGGCTGTGTTCGTCGCCGTGGGCAAACCAGGACCTCCTCTCACGGCCGCGCAGACCCTGGCGACAGCAGGTGTCGTCTACTACGCGGTCGGTCTGGTCCTGCTCGGCCGCCGCTGGAAGTGGCAGCTGCTGATCGCCGGTGTCCTGCCGTTGATCGCCACCCTGGCCGTCGCGGCACTCCCCCTCACCAGCCGATTCCTGGACGACCTCTATGCCGACGAACTCTCCCTGACCCCCGCCGAGACAAGCGTCAGCGGCATCTGGCGACTGGGCGCCGCCATGAAGCTTCTCTGGCCGTCCCTCGGAGCCGTCCTGTTCATCGCGGCCGGCTGGGGCATCATGCGCTACTTCCACTTGATCCGCCCGCGCAGCATCACCGGCGCGACGATGGCGACGTTCAGTGTCGTCGTGGCCCTGGTCTTGACCGCGGCGGCAGCCCTGCACTCACCGGCGGCAGCGGCCGACAAACTGAAGCAGGCGGCCGTCCGGGACACAGACCCTCCTCCGTACTTCGGCATCAGCCCGGAGTGGACGTGCGTCACTCCCACTGTGCCCAAGGGTGAACTGACCGAGAAGGGCGGGACGTTGAAGGCCGGAGAGCCGTACATCTCGTTCGGCGTCGCCGACGGCCAGGTCGTGCTGTGGAACCCCGCGACCGCAGAACCGCTCCGGGTCGCCGCCGACCAGGTGAGACTCACGCCACGGCCGCACCAGGCACACACTTGCCCTGGAAGTTAGGTAACCCTTACCGTAGTCCTTCGCACCACTCAGGGCCCGACCGCCCCACCGGTCCGCCCGCGGCAAGCGCTTCACCGACGCAGCCTGGCCGTCCTCCGCCGGAACCGCTCACAGGACGGGCCCGTGAATCACTCCACCTTCGGTCTGTACGACCCTGCCCGCGACCACAGCGACTGCGGCGTCGGCTTCCTGACCCGCCTCGACGGGATGCCGAGCCACGACGTCGTCGTCAAGGGCGACGAGGCCCTCCGCGCCATCCCGCACCGGGGCGGGAAATCAGCCGAGGGCGTCGGTGACGGCGCGGGTGTGAGCGTCGACCTGTCGGTGGAGTTCTTCAGCGCGATCACCGGCCAGGCGCTGCGCGCAGGGCACTTCGGTGTCGCCAACTGCTTCATGCCCACCGACGCCGACCGTCCCGAAGCCGCCCTGCACCTCGTCGGCCGCAGCATCGCCGACCAGGGCTTCGACGTGCTGCTCGTCCGTGACGTACCCGTCGATCACAGCGTCGCCCGTCCCGCCGCCGAGCGGCATCAACTGCCCATCGTGCAGTGGGTGTTCCGCGCCCCCGAGGACTGGTCCCGCGCCGACGTCGACGCCGCCGCCCACCGCGCACTGCTCGCGATCGAGGCCGTCGCCTACGCCGACGACACCTACGCCGGGTTGTACCCGCTGTCGCTCAGCGCCCGCACGCAGGTACTCAAGGGGCGCCTCAACTCCGGTGAGATCGTTGGCTACTTCCGCGATCTGCTCGACCCGCGGCACTCCGTCCGCTCGCTGTACTTCCACACCCGGTTCTCCACCAACACCGAGCCGCACCCGACCATGGCGCAGCCCTTCCGCCTCATGGCGCACAACGGCGAGCTGAACACCGACCGCAAGAACCGGCTGAGCGACGAGGCCCTCGCCCGCGCCCGGACCCGGAGCATCGTGCGGCCGCCCGGGCAGTCCGACTCCAGCCGGCTCGACCAGACCCTCCAGAGCCGGGTGTCCGACGACGGCCTGGACCTCGTCGAGGCCGTCGTGTCGCTCATGCCGCCCGCCTGGGAGAACGACCGCACCCTGCCGGACGCCGTACGGGACATGCTCGAGTACTTCTCCCTCTACGAGGAGAAGAACGACGGTCCGGCCGCCGTCATCTTCAGCGACGGCGACGTCATCGGCGCCCGCCTCGACCGGCTCGGGCTGCGGCCGTTGCGTACGGTCGAGACCGCCGAGTATCTGATGGTGGCGTCGGAGGCCGGTCAAGTCGCCTTCCCCGACGGCGAAGTCGTGCACCGCGGGCGGATCGAGGCCGGCGGCATGCTCGTCGTCGACCACCGCACCGGACGCCGGATGCGGACGCGCGAGGTCCTCGACGCCCTCGCCTCCCGCCGCCCGTACTCCCAACTCCTCGGCGCGGCACGGGTGAACCTCGACGACCTGCCCGCGCCCGACTACTACCGCGGCACGACCACCCTCGGCTACGACGGCGATCTCGCCCTCGCCGGACGGTACGTGGCGTACTCGCTGAACCAGGAGAGCTTCCGGTTCATGCTCGACCCGATGCTCGCCAACGGGTCGGAACGCATCTCCGCGATGGGCTACGGCAACGCCATCAACGCGCTCAGCGACACCGAGGGCGGCATGGCGAAGTACTTCTCGCAGCGCTTCGCCCAGGTCACCAACCCACCCCTCGACAGCATCCGCGAGGCCGACGGCATGAGCATGCGCGTCGCCCTCGGCCCCAAGCCCGACGGCACGGGCGGTGTCGGCAGCGCCGGGGGCCGCCAACTCGTCGTCTCCTCCCCCGTGTTGGGGCACCTCGACATGGTGCGGCTACGGGACCAGCGGATCGTTCCGCTGGAACGGTTCGACATGCTCTACGACCCGGTGGTCGGGGACGAGTCCGCCAACGCCGACTCGTTGCGGGCCGCGCTCGGCCAACTCTGCGACGGAGTCGAGCGGTTCGCGGCCGGGCAGGGCGGCATCGCCGTCCTCACCGACCGGGCGATCTCGTCCACGCGCGCTCCGCTGCCCGTCGTCCTCGCCGTCGCCGCCGTGAACCAGCGGCTCATCGAGACCGGGCTGCGGCTGCGCGTCTCGATCGTGGCGGAGAGCGGCCAGTTGCCGTCCTCGCACCATGTCGCCACCGCGCTGGGCTTCGGCGCCTCCGCCGTCTACAGCCTCAGCGCCCGGCTGCGCGCCGAGGAGAAGCACCCGAGCGCACCGGCGCCCGCAGGCGAAGTCACCGAGACCGACCGGGCGTTGGCGCGGTTCCGCAAGGCCGCCGAGAAGGCGCTCGCCAAGACCATGGGGCGGGTCGGGCTGTGCACCGCGGAGAGTTACATCGGCGGCGCGTTCTTCGAGCCGAACTATCTCGACACCCGCGACGACGTCTTCGCGCGGGCCTTCCCGCACATGGAGGCGCCGGTCGGCGGGGTCGGGTTCGCGCGGATCGCGCAGGCCGCGACCGAGTGGCACGAGCGGGCCCGCGCCGTCGAGACCGAGCAACAGGTCCCGCTGCTGGGCCTGTTCAAGGAACGCTCGGACGGCGCCGGGCACTCGTTCGGTGTCTCCGCCGTGCGCGGCTTCGGTGACATGGCCGAAGAACGACCGGAGTTCGGGCGCGAGAGCGACCCGGAAGGCCTCCGCCTCCTCACCCTCGGCCAGCTCGACGACGCCTTCGGCATCACCGACGCCGCCTACCGCGACACCGGCTACGACGCGCTCAGCGACGCCGAGATCGACGCGTTCCGGATCACGCCCGGGTACCGCGCCTTCCTGCGGACCACCCACGAGGAACGGTCGCGCCGCCCGTCCGCACTGCGGGACGTGCTCGCACTGCCGGCCGACGTCACCGGTCTGCGTACGGCGGAGGACTTCGCCCGTGAGCTGGGCCGGTTCTCGACGGACGGCAACGCGAGCGTGACGGTCAGGGGCGTCGTCGCGACCGTCACGGAGCGGACGGCGGGCACGGACACGGTGACCGTCCGCCTCCAACTCGCCTCCGCCGGAACCGAGTTGCACACCGCCCTCGCCGAAGGCCTCGCCCTCGCGCACCCCGGCGAGGTCGAGACGACTCTCCCCGCGGACGCCGACGGAGTCACGGTCACCGCCACCGGAACCGCCGCCCGCCTCCTCGCCCTCCTCCGCAACGCCCCCGACAGCCTCCAACTCCCCGACGTGCAACCGGCGCACGAGATCACCCGCGCCCTCGCCTCCGGCGCGATGAGCCACGGCGCGCTCGTCGCGACCGCGCACGAGGCCGTCGCGCACGGCACCAACATGGTGGGCGCGATGTCCAACAGCGGTGAGGGCGGCGAACACCGCTCCCGCTACGGCACGATCCGGGGCTCCCGGATCAAGCAGTTCGCGTCGGGACGCTTCGGGATCTGGGCGGGGTATCTCGCCGACCCGATGCTCCAGGAGCTGGAGATCAAGATCGGGCAGGGCGCGAAGCCGGGCGAGGGCGGCCAGTTGCCCGCGCCGAAGGTCACCGTCGACATCGCGGCGGCCCGCGGCGGCACCCCCGGCATCGAACTCATCTCCCCTCCCCCGCACCACGACACGTACTCCATCGAGGACTTGGCCCAGCTCATCCACGACTGCAAGGCCGCGCGGGTCCGGGTGATCGTGAAGCTCGTGTCCTCGGAGGGCATCGGCACGATCGCGGTCGGCGTCGCGAAGGCGGGCGCGGACGTCATCAACGTCGCCGGAAACACCGGCGGTACGGGCGCGGCGGCCGTCACCAGCCTCAAGTACGCGGGCCGTTCGGCCGAGATCGGAGTCGCCGAGGTCCACCAGGCCCTGGTGGCCAACGGGTTGCGGCAGAAGGTGGTCCTGCGCTGCTCCGGAGCACACCAGACAGGCAGCGACGTCGTCACGTCCGCGCTCCTCGGCGGCGACAGCTTCGAGTTCGGTACGACGGCACTCATGATGCTCGGCTGCGTCATGGCGAAGAACTGCAACGTGAAGTGCCCGGCCGGGCTCACCACCAACTCCGAGGCGTTCGAGGGCGATCCGCGCGCCCTCGCGCAGTACCTCCTCAACATCGCGCACGACGTCCGCCAGATCCTCGCCCGTCTCGGCCTGCGCTCCCTGCGCGAGGCCCGGGGCCGCACGGACCTGCTCCAGCTCCTCGACCACCCGGCGAGCGTGGGCCGCCTCGACGTACGGCGCCTGCTGGCCCGCGTGCCGGAGAAGGTCGTAGCCGAACCGGAGTACCTGGAGAAGGACTTCACCACCGACGACGCCCTCATCGAACGCGTCCGCGCCGCACTCGTCGACCGGCGCGAACCGGCCCTCCTCGTCGAGGACATCCACCTCCGCAACAGCGACAAGTCGGTGGGCGGCCAGCTCTCCATCGACGTCGAACGCCTCCTCAACCACGAACTCAACTACCAACCGGGTATGGACATCCCGGCCGTCACCACCGACGACCGGGGCCGTCGCCGCCTCGTCGACGACGCGGTCCGCATCCGCACCACCGGCTCCGCCGGCCAGTCGTACGGCGTCTTCTGCAACGACGGCATCACCCTGGAACACACCGGCACCGCGAACGACGGCGTCGGCAAGAGCCAGAGCGGCGGCCGGATCGTGGTCCGCGCCCCGGGCGGCGGCAGCACCGAGCGCGGCGGGAACGTCCTCGTCGGGAACTTCGCGCTGTTCGGCGCGACGGGCGGGCGGACGTTCGTACAGGGAGAGGCCGGTGACCGGTTCGCCGTGCGCAACTCCGGTGCCACGGCGGTCGTCGAGGGCCTCGGCGACTTCGGCTGCGAGTACATGACCGGCGGTACGGTCCTCAACCTCGGCGGCTTCGGCAAGGGCCTCGGCAACGGGATGAGCGGCGGTTTCCTCTACCAGTACGACCCCTCGGGCGAGTTGAGCGGCCAGGTGAGCGCCGACTCCCTCCTCGTCTTCTCCATCACCGACACCGCGCACGGCGCCTTCCACGAGGAGGCCGTACGACTGCTGCTGACCTGGCATGTCGAGTCCACCAACTCACCGCTCGCAGCAAGCCTGTTGGAGGACTGGGAGGCCCAACGGCAGTACGTGTACTGCGGGATGCCCCGGTCGCTGCTCCTCTACCAGGACGCGGGCGAGATCCTCGCCGCCGCGACCCGAGGCGAGCTGCTGGACGAGCTGGCGACGTCGATCGCGACGGACAAGTTGCGTGCGTTCAAGGTCGATTACCGCGATCACCGGACCGTGCTCGGCGGGCGTGCCCCGGCGTTCGGCGACCAGGGCAGCGACGACATGTTCTCCCTCCTGTCGTCGTACACGGTGCTCGGCGTCGCCCAGGACCTGGCGCTGCAACGGGTGCCGGGCGCGAGCGGCCCGGGCGATCCGCGGGTCACCGAGGCCGTCCGCAACCTCGTCCTCACCGAGGACTTCTTCGTCAAGCAGCGGGTGGTGAAGTACCTGCGCGGGACGCTGGAGCGGTTCGACGACGGCGAGTTGGCGACCCTCATCGCGAGCAAGCGCCTCGACGACTACAAGCGGGCGCTCCGTCAGCGCAACAACCTGAGCGTGGACGCCCCCGGCACCTACGGCTGGATCGTCCACCAGACCACGAAGAACGCCGACCGGGTCCGCGCCGCCCGCTTCGACGAGCTGCTCGCGACGGCCGCGCTCGACGACATCGCCGCCCGCCACACCCACATCCCGCAGGCCCCGACCGAGACGGTGACCGCGTGACCCTCATGCCCCCGACCGGTGCCCTCATCCCGGCCGACGCACCGTTCTCCGCCCAACAGGAGTCCTGGCTGGCCGGGTTCATCGCCGGCATCGCGGCCGCCGGACGCAAGCAGAGCGTGTCGGGCTCCGCGCCCACGGCCACGATCGACGTGCTGTTCGGCACCCAGACCGGCAACGCGGAGTTCCTCGCCGACGAGTTGGTCGCCGGAGCGCGGGCACGAGGCCTCGCGGGCACCGCGACCGCGCTCGACGCCGTGACCCCCGACCAACTGGCCACGATGTCCCACGTGTTGGTGGTCACCTCGACCTACGGCGAGGGCGAACTCCCCGACAACGCGGGCCTGTTCTGGGAGGCCCTCCAGTCCGACACGGCACCGCGGCTGGAGAGCGTGCGCTACGCCGTCCTCGGCCTCGGCGACCGCGGCTACGACGACTTCTGCCAGGCGGCGAAGCTCATCGACATCCGCCTGGAACAACTCGGGGCGGCCCGCCTCCACGAACGCGTCGACTGCGACGTCGACTTCGAGGAACCGGCGGCGGAGTGGACGGCGACGGTCCTGGACCGGCTGGCGGCCGAGACCGGCGCGACCGGGGATACGGGTGCGGCCGCCCCGAGCCCGTCCGCGGCTACCTCCTCCACCGTCGTCCCGCCGTCGAGCACGCCGTCGACGGTGATGTTGCGGACCGTGGTCAGACTCTCCACCTCGGTGGCCAGGTCGTGCACGACCACCGTGCGGGCGGGTTT